>CBETWD010000031.1:0-18438 GCA_965539945.1 uncultured bacterium | reverse complement strand
TGCCCTCATCAGGGAAAGTCTCATACGGGTCATACCCGCTGCCGTCCTGGGGCTCCTCACCACTTCCGGTTTCATCAGGCGGTCCCAGACCAACACCCTTGGTCTCTTCATACGCCATTATGGCCCAGGCACTTTTTGTGCCGTCGGCTTTGGTGTAAGTCTGCAGGAACAGATTTGATCTGGCTGCACCGGTATTGCCATCCAGAGCCCTGCCGTCAGCAGTAACAACCACGCATTTCTTTTCGTCCTGCTGATTAAGGAACTCATAAAGTGTGCCGCCTGAACCTTCTTCCCAGTCAACCGGGTCATTTACCCTGGACATATTCCCGTCCCAGTTCCACAGACCTTCCACCATGTAACCATAGCGGTGTGCACCATCGGCATCATCGGAGGTTGGGTAGGGATTTAACATTGGGATGAAATTTCCGTCATCGTCAAGAACAGGATAGCCAAATGTCGGGGAAGTTACATTGCCATCAAGTTCGATCCACATGTTATGAGTATTGACCACATCGTTGTCGGATACTCTGACCGGAAGGGACATTGGCACAATGGCCTTTGGTCGGCCGATGAAATCTTCATCGAAGTGCTCGGGGTCACCGCCTGCCACGAAGTTCGTGTCAACCTTGGCGAAATCGCCCCATGTGACATAGCTGTACCAGATATCGGTCTTGTGGTTTGTTGTTGCGCCACCCCAACCGGGTCCGGGACCTTTGGCTTCACCGGGACGCAGACCATCCGGGTCTTCCTGCCAGGTAACTGCAAAACCGGCGCCATCAGCTCCAGCGCAGAAATTCTGGTTCGCGTCACGACGAGCGGAAGTTAATCTCTCCGGCTTGAACCAGACAATATCACCTTCAGAGTAAAGCGCACTGCCGTCAACAGTACTTGTGGCATTCCACGGGGCTTTTGTCAGGTCTGAAGCGGTAAGTATTACCGCCCTTGCAACCCAGACAGCGCTGTAAGGAACTTCACCTACTTCAGGATAACCCTGATCGGTATAATCCACGGAACGCTGCGGCCCTGAAACACCCCAGATGTCATCGACATAGTATTCGTCGTCGTAGGGATAGTCAGGCTCGCAGATCTCCTCGTCCCCCAGGTTCGAGGCCGGCCGGCACACTATCTGGCAGCCGGTTTCGGGGGTCTCTACGACTTCCGTAGCGGGGTCGTCGCAGGTGGTTATCGAGTAGCGGGGTTTCCCGCCCTTGGCGAATTTAGTCGTCCATGCTACAAGAATCTTATTGCCTTTTACCTGGAAGACAGGTTTTTTGCAATGGCCGTAATATTCCTGGCCATTTGCCAGTGTAAATGAAGACTTGTCGGCCATACGGGAAATATTCTTGCGTTTCCACGTGTGTCCGTCATCCCTGGAGATCGATGCGAAAACATCATGTGCGCCGGTTTCAACCTCATCACAGTATATTGCAACGATCGGCTTTGCCTCTGTGGCCACCCGGATTAAATCGGGTTCAACGTAAGTAAATGTCCCGTCTTCATTTTCCACAAGGTCATGGTACTCATAGTAGGGAATGCCGGTCGCGATAGTACCATTCTCATCTGTGTAATACGCATCCTCGCCGTTGGCTCTCAAGGCAGGCAGCCATACGCCCATAATATTCAGTTTCGCCTTGGCACTGGCCATCTCCGGCGTTCTTGATACATTCTTGCGGAACATGCTGTCGTCCAGCGACCTCTCCAGATTCGCCTTGGCGTCCTCTGCCAAGACTGCGACCATGTCTGGGTAGTCGTCTGATGCGCACAGGATTGTTTCATTAATCACGTATTCGATAGTCGCATTATCAGAGAAGTCAAGGGAGGTCAAACCGAGGCCTTGAACTGTCTGATCAAGACAGGCTACCACGCCCTCGGTGATGCTTATGCCCGCCTTCGGGTCACCGTCGGAATCCAGGCTTTGCAGTAGCCTGGCCATGTTGATGACCCGCTTATCATGGGTATCGGAAAATTCAAAGATGTCGAGCGGAGAGATCTTGTGGTCGGCAAGGGGGTTCCCCAGAGGCACCGACCCGATTGCCAGCTCGATGCGCTCGCCGGGAAAGTAGTCAAAGCCGCCGGATGCGTCGGTCTTGCCTGTGTGGGTGGGCGATTCAAAACTCAGACCACCCACCGGGGAGTCGATAAAATGACCGCGCTTAGGGTGGGCCATTTCGTATTTGAACCACCTGGCCCACGGATCTCCTTCGAACTCGCCCTCTCCCCAGGCCCACGCGCTCGCCCGGTCGAGGACTCTGGGCCGCCTCGAATTGGTCGTATCGAGATCGACCAGGTAAGCGTGGACGGCGATATTCTGGATGCGCAGACCCTCGTAGGGTTCACCCCAACTGAAACCCAGATCATCCACAAGATCCAGGACCAGCGTGTGTTTGAAGCAGGGATCGGGATACTCTGCCTTGTACGGAAAGCTTCCCAGGTAGGGATTGCCTAGGATGACGTTGGGATTGTTGGTCTCAACGGTTGGCACTGGATCTATGCCGACGTAGATTTGAACCGTGTTGATGCCCCACTTACTTGTGGGTTCAACCTGGATGTGCAGCTTTTCGCGCGAGTTCCAGACGCGTACCGTGCCTGCAGGATTATCAAGGTCCGGTCCGACAAAGAGGGGGGCGACGTGGAGTCCGGGGCCTGAAGCCGCAAACCAGGGCGTCTCGAGGTCATCAGGGGGACCAGGGAGGCCAGAGGCGGCGAGGGCCGCGCAAAAGTTTCCAATTACAAATGCCAGACTGCCTGCCAAAACGAAAAACATCAAAACTCCATACAACTTTCTTGTTCTCATCACCTGTTGTCTCCTTCTCCTATAACCGTTTCCGAGTGTCGCCGGCTCTGCCGTATCGTTCACATCATTGCGGGCAAAGCCAAGCAACTACCTGTAATAGATGCATTTTTAATAATATTCCCTCCTTTCGTTCATACTGATTCCCAGGGCAAACAAAAAAGGCAATCCAGGTGATAAAGGCACCTGAATTGCCCTTTATTGTTTCTTGCGTCATCCTTTGGGTCGCGCAACCCGCAGATGAACCCTATTGAATTCACTTTAGTGAATTCGATATCTGAATTCTCGAATCATTAGATGACTCAAGATTCATGCCAACCGAATTTTTTCTTGGTAACCTTATCAACGCCGGCCGCCGCGTCTTTGCGCAACTGCCGAAAACATTCCCGCAGCATCTCAACGTTCATCAGATGAAACAGACTGGTGAACCTACATCCGGATTCCCTGCGGGCCTTCTCCGCTATGCGTTGCAGTTTCGTTGCCACCATTTCTCTATTGCTGAGCATAGATGATGTGTCCTCACAACACTGTTACTCATGTGACGTCCTTTCCTCCAGCGGAATTACCCGCCTTCACTGGTACTACGACGTCATCCGACTTCCCCTGCCCCATTTGCCTTCCTCCCTTTATTATCGGTTGTCCGGCATACTCGCTTTGCAGCAAGAGAGCAGTGGATCTCCCGGGTTGCCGCATATTCGCAATGTCCGAAATGCCATGGTCTCAGACCCCGGAGAGGCGCCACTGACTTGCCATTCGCCAGTGGACATGTTGACTTCCGTCATAGTTACAACGTCGTCCCTCTCGACTAATCCTTTCGAGGCTCAATCCCTTCAACCTTACGGCTTACGGCCTATCGTCTCGCTGTCCTACGCTTAATCTCGGGGATTGCTCCCGTCGATCCAAGGACTCGCTACCCGGTGGCTGGCCAGCCTTCCAGGGCGGGATTCGCACCCGCTAAAATATGCGACCTTGCCCGGCCGCACAACTATCTGTTTTTACAACCTCATTTGGTTGGCATACTATTTGAAACATAATTCAGAGAAACTAAAGAACAGGAGGTGATAAGAATACTGGCCAGGAGGTGATGGCAAGAACAGAATTTAATTACCCATCTGACCACACCTTATCATTACGAGTTCGACAAAAACGTCGAGCATTGCCTGAATTGTCGACATAGCAGCTTTGTATTTGCTGATAACTTCTGTTTTTACAACCTCATTTGGTTGGCATACTATTTGAAACATAATTCAGAGAAACTAAAGAACAGGAGGTGATAAGAATACTGGCCAGGAGGTGATGGCAAGAACAGAATTTAATACAGTCAAGATCCAAGAATATTCTAATGTAAAAGACAACTTATTACGAAAGGAGATTATGGACATGAGAAACATACGGATTGGAATTTCAGCGTTTCTTTTTACTCTACTGATAGGAGTTCTAACCGCAGTGCCGGGCTGGACGCAAGCACAGGGGCCGGGCAACTGCGCCGGTCCAACACTGAATATCTTTGACCGGGTTCCAGTGACAGTCGAAGGCACAGTGGTCGGGATTGGAGAAATTGGTCAGGAAATTCAGATCGACACAGGCGGGGGGATCTTCGTCATAGTTTACGGTATCGGCCCCATACACTTCTGGAACGACATAGGCATTGACAGACCTGGAGTTGGAGAACCTGTATCCATAGAGGGCTATGAAGTGACTTTCTCTGACGAAAGCACCAAGATCATCGCTTCCAGTATCACCATTGGCGAAGGCGAAAACACTGTGGAGATACTCCTCAGGGATGAAACCGGCGTTCCTGTCTGGAGAGGCCCGGGCCATACATTTACATTAAGGTACCAACATGAGCATCAGAACAGGAACGATGGCCAGAACTAGTATCAAAACCAGAACAGGAACAGATGATCCGGTTGGAGTAAACGGACTGAACCAGCAACCGAATTAGCTGGAGCATGGGGCCGGCTCATAAGAGTAATCCGGCCCCAATTTATTTTATGGATACAAAACTCGAAAAGTACTGGCTGATACTTTTCCTTCTTGGAGCGCTCTTGTCTCCTGGAACCGGCCATGCGGCAAATGTACAGGTTGAACTCTCGGCCGGATATGACGATAACCCCTCCCAGACAGAAGATGCAAATGGCTCGGCCTTTGGCAGATACTCCCTTTCCTTTGATCAGTATGTCTTCTATTCTCCTTTGGCAACTACCATGGATTTTTCTCTATCCGGCACCTATCAGGACTACCATGACCAGGGAGACAACTACCGGATCGATTTCTTAGGTGACTTTACACGTCCCCTTATGAGAGGACGAGTTGTGCCTTCGCTCTCAATTGATGCCGGGTTTTACAGAGACGACCTTCTGCCTGAGGATGAGAGAGACGAACTGGGGCTGAACGCCGGAGTCAGTTTCCTGATGTCCACCAGAACTCAGTTGGCACTTAATGGCGGTGTTCGTTGGCTGGACTACCGAAATGAGTCGTTGGCCTTCAAAGGTGCTTACTCGGCTGAACAGCGCGTCAAGCAGCAAAAAATGCAGACGCCTTCCCAGCACGACCGTAAGTGGTACGACTGGAAGGGAATATCCCAACCGGCCTGCAGAGATGACCGCCTTGATAACATGAATATCGAGTTGACCATTTTTGCTGGTTCCAGCCTCACCCCGTGGTTGACTGCCGGCTATGCAAGGCTCCACTCTAATGTGGAAGTGGAGGCCTACAGAAAATATGGCCTTGCCGCCGGAATTGAGTATGATTGGAACATGGTCTGGCATCTGGAACTGGCCCTTGCTTGGCATCGCACCGAGTATGACAAGGCCCCCTACTACATGGATCGTATTGATTATACAAATTTCTTTGAAACTTCGGTGAGTCGTTTTTTTGACAGCATTGAGGTCTTTCTTCAATTTGAGTATAAAGACAACGATTCGGAAATAGACGTGGAGTCATACACTCAATGGGTTACACAATGTGGCTTCTGCTGGTCCTTCTAGCAGTTATTATCGGCTTTTCGCCGTCAACTGCCTTTGCTCAAGATATATTGATTGGTAGAGTCGTATCAGTGGACGGACACGCAGGGGTGTTTGTGCTTGATGTGCAGGACTGCCTGGGGCAGACTGAATTTGCAGGCTCTCAGATAACCGTTGGTATCAAGGACGGCAATCTCTCCCACAGACTTGTGCCGGGAAAGCTGGTACGTGTATGGGCCAGTCCTGTCGGAGACGACAAGGACTTTCTTTGGGCTCAAAGGGTGTCTTCCTTGAGCAGTTTTGGAGGGGGGTCAGACCGTACAGGTGTGCGGTATCGACTAAACAGGGGCTCTTCTTTCGGTCGATCAGGCATGAGTGAGGGAAAAGGACGCCATGGCCAGTGAGACAGGGAAGGTCCGATCCGTGTCTCGTAGTGTACCCGCTTGGCTTGGAAATCTTATGGTATTCAGCGTACTCTTTTTGATTGTGGTGTCCTACTTTTTTTTCCAGACAAGCAAGGCGCAGGATGTCTTTCTGGAAGATGCCAAGTACCATGCAAGACTGCTTGCTGAAGCAGTGCGCCTGAACGCGGGTGGGGCGTTGCTGTCCAGCGGTGTTATCGACGCGATCCTCAAGACCTTTCTGGCGAATTCAGCCAGCTTTGTGGAATATCTGGATGCAGTGGAACCTTTCAGCACCGAGGAACTTACTGCCTTTGCAGAAGAAGTGGGTCTATCAGGTATCCGTATCGTACGGGCCGATGGAACCGTTACACAAGGACCCTCCGACTGGTGTCCTGAAAAGGATATGCAGTGCCCCACTCCCAGGCAATTAATGCATTTTCCATCCTCTCATATGACGTTTTTTGCAACTCCGTTATTGGATGGAGACGGATGCGTGCTTGTTGGAATAGACACCAGGCAGATAGATAAACTCCAGGAGGAGATAGGCCTTGCAAAGGTCTTGAAGACAGCGGAGGGACTCCCCGGGATGAAGTATGTGCACCTAAAAAATGAAGAGGCATTGGACATGGAGGCAGTGTTGGCTGACCAGTTCAGGTCAACCTCGCCGCCGGCAGTGTCCCTTAAGGAACAACAAGGCCTGCCTATAGCTGAGGTACGATTGAGACTCGGCGGAGCAGAACTGGTGGTGGGAGCGGATGCGCGTCCCCTGTTTATTTTGCAACAGAGGCTCTGGAGGGACTTTTTCTGGTTTGCCGCAACGCTGGTAACTACCGGCGTCTTTCTGTCCTGGCTCTTGTACCGTTGGCAGACATCCCACCTTGAAGAAGTCCAGGCATACGAGCGCAGGCTGTCAAAACAGAGAGAAGAGGCTGCCCTGGGTAGGGCGGCTGCTGCAATTGCCCATGAGATCAGGAATCCTCTGAACACAATTGGAATGGGAATCCAGAGGTTACAGATGGAGGCCCAGGAACTGTCACGGGAACACTATGAGCTCATAGGCATAGTCCTGGATGCCCTCAAGCGTACAAACAGTACTGTGACCGGGCTATTGAATTACTCGCGTCCTCCCAGACCCAAAATGCGGCCAATACGCCTTGACAGGCTTCTGGATGACATATTGATCCTTTATCAAAAACGCTTGGACCAGTTAGGAATCGAGGTTTACAGGAAAGTGAGCTTTGACCGGGAGATTCAGGGAGACCCGGATTTTTTGCGCCAGGTCATAGACAATCTGCTAAGAAATGCCGTTGAGGCGCAACCTGAAGGCGGCTATGTGGATATCGCAATTGAGGAGAAGGGTGACTTCACGGAACTCAGGGTGCGAAACGGCGGCTTTTCTCTTCCTGCGGAAGATGCCGAACGTATACTGGCACCATATTTTACCACCAAGACCAGAGGGACAGGACTCGGGCTTGCTATATCAGAGAGGCTGGTAAAAGCCCACGGCGGCAGAATTGAGGTAAGTTTGCCCTTAGAGGATGCTCTGGAAATAAGAGTATACCTGCCCAAACAGGACAGGCCCTCCTCAAATGCCTGAGAGTCAGTTATAAGGACTGCATATGAAGATTCTTATAGTTGATGATGAATCAGTGCAGATAGATCTGCTCAGAGGATTTCTTGAAAACCAGGGCTATGAGGTCCTGACCGCCGGAGACGGTGAGCATGCACTTAAGTTATTCCAACAGGAGCCGGTACATCTGGTACTCCTGGACCATCGTATGCCGGGACTTACAGGAGACCAGGTCCTTCAGGAAATGAAGGCCCTGAATCCCCTTGTCAGGGCAATCATGATCACTGCATATGGTGCAGTAGATACTGCTGTCGGCGTCATGAAGCTTGGAGCAGACGATTTTCTGGAGAAGCCCGTTGACCTGAAGGCACTCCTTATGAAAATCCGGAATATCGAGCAGCAGTTGGCAGTAGAGGAAGATATCACTGCCATAGAAGATATTGTGGATGAAGGCCCGCTTCCTCTCAAAATAATCGCAAAAAGCCAGGGTATGAAGGAGGCCCTTTCGCTTGCCGGGAGAGTGGCTAACAGTCCATGGACTGTGCTTATTCAAGGGGAAACAGGCACTGGAAAAGAGCTTGTGGCAAAGCTTATTCACCTTTTGAGCCCCAGAAGAGACGCCCCTTTTATTGAGGTAAACTGTGCTGCAGTCCCTGAGAATCTCTTTGAGAGCGAGCTGTTCGGTCATGAGAAAGGGGCCTTTACAGGAGCTGCTGCAAGACGTAGAGGATGTTTCGAGCTTGCTCAGGGTGGCACTCTGTTTCTGGACGAGATAGGCGAGCTTCCAAGGACCCTTCAGCCCAAACTGCTCAGGGCCCTCCAGGAAAAGCGTATCAGCCGGGTGGGGAGCGAGGGAGAGATCGAGATAGACGTAAGGGTTTTGGTAGCTACAAACAGGAATCTCAGGCAAATGTCCAAGGAAGGCCTGTTTCGAGAAGACCTTTATTACCGCCTGAACGTATTTGAGATAGAGATTCCTCCATTACGCCAAAGACGTGAAGATATACCCGCCCTGACCGAGTTTTTTCTAAAGAGGTATGCCGGAGGTCCGGTCAGCTTCTCCCATGATACCACAGATGTGCTGATGAAGTTTCAGTATCCAGGAAATGTGAGAGAGCTGGAGCACATAGTTCAGCGCACTGTGACACTTGCACGTGGGCCTCTCATCAGGCCTTCAGATCTCCCGCAGGAGGTCCGATGTCATCAGGCAGCCAATCAGGGTACTCTGAAGGAAAGGCTTGAGGCAGTAGAAAATGAAATGATCCTTTCTTCTCTGGATAAGTGCGACTGGGTCCAGACCCGCGCGGCAGAGGCGCTGGGAGTAAGCGAAAGGGTCCTGCGCTACAAAATGGTTAAGCACGGCATAACCAGGCCGGGGGACCAAAGGAATAGAGACTGAGGTCCCGGGAAGATAAAAAACGATCTATTTTGCTCCATAGGCGTTTAGAGTTCAGGGTTGCTATTTTTATTTATGCCCTGGGCGAATCCGGCAACATTGGCGAGTATTCGTTGTCGCCAATCCATTTGATCCATTTCAGCCTATCCTTTACACCATTGTAGAGCCGCTTATCGCCGGTCACAAAATCGATATTATTCTTCTTGGCAAGGGATATATAGGAGGCATCGTAAACCGATTTAATGTTTTTCCGCACTATAGCCGAAGGAGCTAAAAGTGACACTCAACTTACACCTTTTCCAATGGCCATGGAGGTTTAGGCATGAGCAGTGAAGAAGACGAAATTTTAGAATCGTATATTGAGGAATCCAGGGAACACCTGGCTGATATCGAGAATGATCTGCTGGCCATTGAGGAGACAGGGGCCGATATTGATGAAGATCTGGTAAACAAGGTATTCAGGGCCGCCCATTCCATCAAGGGTGGAGCGGGTTTTATGGGCCTTAAAAATATCCAGAATCTGGCCCACAAGATCGAAAACGTCCTCGGGCTGATTCGCAGCCGGGAGATGATCCCCACACCTGAGATAGTGAATATACTCCTTCTGGCCTTTGACAGGCTGCGGGACCTTATCAACAACGTGGACACAAGTAACGAAGAAGACATCTCCGAGCATGTGACCGCGCTTGTCGGACTGACAGAAGGACCCTCACAGCCAAAGGAGGAAAAACAGGCCGTTTCGGACATGGTGGATATATGTCTGCCTGACGGAAGATGCGTCTTCATCATGCCCCAGGCCGATATCTCCCAGGCGGAAAAGGGCGGCAAGTTCATCTTTCTGGCCGAACTGCGTCTTAAATATGGTGCCGGCAGTAAGGACAGGAGCCCGAGCGAGATAGTGGATGCAGTGAGAGAGTGTGGAGTCGTCCTGGAGACCGATCCTGATATGACCGCAGAGGATCACGGGAAAGGGGCCCCGGGTGATGAACTCGTTTTGACAATCCTCTTCGCCTCCATAATAGAGCCGGATCTCATTGACAGCCTGTTTGAGACTGAAGACCATACGATTCACCACATTACACAGGACCTCATTGTCAAGTCGTCTGATTCAGCAGCCCTGGAAGCAGAGCCGGAATCAGAAGAGACTGAGACCGTGACGGCTCCGGTTGATGAGAAACCAAAGCCCAAGCCGTCAGTACGTGTTGAAACCAAACCTGTGCAAGTCGAGACCAGTCTGCGCGTTCATGTAAGCGTGCTTGATTCCCTGATGAATCTGGCCGGAGAACTGGTCCTGGGCAGGAATCAACTACTCCGGGCCGTTACGCAACAGGACATCCGTTCCATAGAGAACGCTGCACAGCCCCTCAACCTTATTACCTCTGAGCTTCAGGAAGCCATTATGCTCACACGCATGCAGCCTATTGGAAACGTGTTCAACAAGTTTCCCCGTGTTGTGCGCGACATGGCCAGGAATCTGAACAAAGATATGGATCTGATCCTTGAGGGAAAGGAAGTCGAACTGGACAAGACCATCATAGAGGGCATAAGCGACCCCCTTACGCACCTGGTCAGAAATTCAGTGGATCACGGCATAGAAAGTCCTGATGATAGGCGCAAGGCAGGAAAGGCGCCCAAAGGAAAAATAATGCTCAGGGCCTATCATGAGGCCGGGCAGGTGAACATTGAGATTACTGATGACGGAAAGGGCCTGGATGGTGACAAACTGGCAGCAGCGGCCATAGCCAAGGGTCTTATCAGTGAAGATCAAGCAAGGACCATGTCCGACAAGGAAAAGGTCAACTTGATTTTCATGCCGGGTTTTTCCACGGCCAAAGAGGTGACCGATGTCTCCGGCCGCGGAGTCGGCATGGATGTGGTAAAGACCAACCTGGATAAACTCGGGGGCCAGGCGATTATTGACTCCCAACCCGGCAAGGGGACCAGTATCCAGATAAGGCTCCCGCTCACCCTGGCCATTATTCCCAGTCAGATCGTCTCAACAGGAGGGGAGCGATACGCCATTCCCCAGGTCAACCTCGAGGAGCTTCTCAGGATACCCGCTGACCAGGTCAAGGACAAGATAGAGAAGGTCGGGGATGCAGAGGTTGTCAGGCTGCGCGGAAATCTCCTCCCGCTCGTAAGGCTGGCGGATGCTATCGGCGTTGAGCGCACCTTCATTGATCCCAATGATGAGGAGAAAAAACCGGATCGTAGGGATAATATCGCAGACAGAAGATCCCAAAAAAGTCCTTTGTTTAGTGAGGACGACCAAACTTCCGAGCAACCCGCAACTCGCAACCCGCAACTCGCAACCCGCAACCTGGAAGACAGACGTTACCATACGGCAAGCGCTCTCAAGATCGCCGTGGTATCCGCCGGAACGACAAAATATGGACTCGTGGTTGATGAGCTGCATGACTCTGAAGAGATTGTGGTCAAACCCCTTGGGCGTCATTTCAAGGACTGTAAAGGATACGCAGGTGCCACGATTATGGGTGACGGGCGGGTGGCTCTGATACTGGACGTGGCGGGTATTGCCCGAATGGCGGAACTGATCTCTGTAGAAGGCACAGACAGGGCTGCCCAGGTGGCCAAGGAATCTGCTGCGGAATCGGAAGGAGATATACAGTCCCTGCTGATGTTCAGGAGCGCGGATGATGAACAGTTTGCCGTGCCGCTGGGCCTGGTTTCCCGCATAGAGAGAATAAAAAAGACAGATGTGGAGTTGGTCGGCGGCAAAAGAGTCATGCAGTATCGGGGCACAAGCCTGCCCCTGTTTGCCATTGACGAAGTGGCGGACGTCAAACCACTGGCGGACAGAGATAACCTCCTGTCCATTGTCTTCCAGATTGCAGGCAGAGAGGTCGGCCTTTTGGCAACCGCTCCGACAGATGCGGTGGAAGTGCCGGCAAAGTTCGATGACACAGTCCTATCACAGCCGGGCATCAAGGGATCTGCAATCATAGGCGATCATACCACCATGTTGGTGGATATTAACGGTCTGATTCAGTCGATCAATCCTGATTGGTTTTCCGAACGGGACGTGGTGATGAGCTCAGACGGCAAGGCGTCAACCATCCTCTTTGCCGAAGACTCCAAGTTCTTTCGTGACCAGGTCAAGGACTTTATCGAAGAAGAAGGTTACAACGTCATTGAGGCGGAGGACGGCATTATAGCCTGGAATCTCCTCCAGAAACATGCCAAAGACATATCCCTTGTCGTAACAGATATCGAGATGCCCAATCTTGACGGCCTCGGGCTTTCCAAAAAAATCAAAGGGGATGAGAGGTTTTCCCATCTGCCGATCATAGCCCTCACCACTCTGGCAGGAGAAGAGGATGTGGCAAGAGGGAAAGATGCCGGTATAGACGACTATCAGTATAAGCTGGATAGGGAAAAACTGTTGGAGAGTGTTTATGGATTTTTGAGGGGTGAGTGATGAGTTGTGAGAAAAAAGACAGGTTGTGAGTATTTATCTTTATCAAATGGGCAAGGAGAATATCATGAAAATAAAAAAATTCAAAGATTGGAAACTCCTCACAAAAATAATGAGCATATCGATTGCCAGTATGGCGCTGATACTGTCGGCAACCTTGTTTTATATTATTCCGGAAGTGGCTGAAAATATAAAGGCTGAAAAGAGGAGTTCTACCAAAAACGTTGTAGATGTGGCCTTTGCTCTCATGGCCGAATATGACACCCAGGTCCAGGCAGGCGAGTTCAGCTTAAAAGAAGCCCAAAAAAAGGCCTCGGCAAGACTCAGGGATCTCCGTTACAAAGAGAAAGACTACTTCTGGATCAATGACCTTGGCCCTACTATGGTCATGCACCCATTTAAACCTCAACTTGAGGGCAAGGATCTGTCCGAAGTTAAGGACCCAAATGGTAAACATCTCTTTTTGGAATTTGTAGATGTTTGCAAGCAAAACGGTGCGGGCTTTGTTGACTATATGTGGCCCAAACCAGGTGCAAGCGAGCCTGTGCCCAAAATATCGTATGTTAAGCTCTTCAAGCCCTGGGGCTGGGTTGTAGGAAGCGGAATCTATATAGATGACATGCAGAAACAGATTGCCAAGCTACGATGGACTGTAGTTATTGTGATTTTCCTGTGTACAGTTGTAGCATTGGGCCTGACATTTATCATTGCTCGCAAAATAAGTGGGCCTGTTTTAAAGGGCGTCGCCTTTGCGGAAAAAGTCTCAGAGGGGGATTTTACCCAGAGACTCGATATCGATCAAAAGGACGAGATAGGTGTCTTGGCAGAGTCTCTAAACAAAACCGTTTCCAACCTCGGAAAATTTTTCAAGAACATTGCCATCAGTATTGAGACACTGGACTCCTCCTCCAGCCAACTTGGTTCCATTTCCCAGCAGATGTCTTCCGGCGCAGAACAGACTGCGGGCAGATCCAATTCTGTTTCAGTGGCAGCAGAAGAGATGAGTTCCAACATGAATTCCGTGGCGGCTGCCGTAGAAGAGGCATCCACTAATGTCAGCATGGTTGCCGCAGCGACCGAGGAAATGACAACCACGATCAATGAGATTGCGCAGAATTCAGAGAAGGCACATGCCGTCACAGATGAGGCCGTTTCTGAAGCTGAGGGCGTTTTTGAAAAGGTGCGGGAACTCGGCACCGCGGCCCAGGAAATTGGAAAGGTAACAGAGACCATTACTGAAATTTCAGAACAGACCAATCTCCTTGCACTGAATGCCACAATCGAGGCCGCCAGGGCCGGTGAGGCAGGCAAGGGATTTGCCGTTGTGGCAAACGAGATCAAAGACCTGGCCAAGCAGACGGCCTCAGCTACTTTGGACATAAAGACCAAAATTGAAGGAATTCAAGGTTCTACAGGAGGAACTATTACCAGTATCGAGGAAATCTCAAAGGTCATTACTGAAGTGAATAAGATTGTGTCAGGCATTGCCTCCGCAGTGGAGGAGCAATCGGCAACCACAAAGGAAATTGCGAATAATGTTGTCCAGGCCTCGCAGGGTATCCAGGAAGTAACTGAAAACGTGGCTCAAAGCTCCAGTGTTGCAGCAGAGATCGCCAGAGATATCTCTGAAGTAAATCAGTCTGCAAATGAAATGTCCAACAGCAGTTCACAGGTTAATCTAAGTGCCGGTGAACTCGGCAAGTTATCAGAACAGCTCAGGGAGATTGTGGCGAAGTTTAAGGTTTAGATAGGTGGAAGGTAGAAGGTAGAAGGTTGAAGGTAGAAGGCTGGGAGTTAATAATTGACCTTCAGCCTTCTACCTTCCACCTTCTACCTTTTTAAATTGATAAACTCGGAGGCACCAAATGACTACCCACTCACAACCCGCAACTCGCAACTCGCAACTCGCTTCTCACAACTTGTCCTCATCAGTTGACCTGGCCGGTTTTTATGTGGGGGAGGCCCTTTGTGGTATGGATATCCTCAAGGTGCAGGAAATCAATAAACTCATGGATATGACAAAGGTACAACAGGCTCCGGAATATGTAATGGGCATCCTGAATCTGCGAGGCCAGATAATAACTATCATAGATCTTGGCAAAAAGATCGGTCTTTCGCCAACCAAGTTGAGCAATCAGACCCGCAACATTATTGTCGGCTTAGGAGATGAGTACATTGGATTACTCGTAGACGGTATTAGCGACGTAGTGCAGGCGGATTGGAATAAAGTAGAGCCACCTCCGGCCAACCTTGGCGGTATTCAAGGAAAATTTTTTCAAGGCGTATACAAGACTGAAGACAGCCTTATCGGTATTCTCGACGTGGAAGAAGTGCTCAAGGAGGAGTGATTGGGGATCGGGTGATTTAGTGGGGTTCCCTGAAAAAATGAACATCGAACATCGAACATCCAACATCGAATGTTGAATGGAAAAAAATACTTATGACCTGAAAGAAAGGCTGCTAATTATTGCAGGAGGCGGGATATCAGTATACTTCAGCCTTCAACCTAAATGGCTAACATAGCGAGTATCAAAACGGATGGAAACAAACAGAGATAGCCGTTGAATGTTCGGTATTGGATATTTGTTTTTCATTCGATGTTGGACGTTGGACGTTCGATGTTGGACGTTCATCTTTTTTATGTTGTCCCTCCGGGACAGAAAAAACAAAATCAAATGACTAATGACAAACCCCTCCGGGTTCTTGTGGTAGACGACACCGTTGTCTATCGGAAAATTCTCAGCGATATCATAGCCGAATTGCCTGGGGTTGAGCTGGTGGGCACGGCTCATAATGGAAAGGCCGCCATGCTCAAGATCGCCTCGCTGAAACCGGATCTCTTGACCCTGGACATCGAAATGCCCGAGATGAACGGGTTGGAGGTCCTGGAGCGTATTCGCAAAGAAGCGCTGAATGTGAGGGCCGTTATGTTAAGCACCCTCACCCAGAAGGGCGGTGAAATGACCATGAAGGCGCTTAGATTGGGGGCTTTTGATTTTTTGCCCAAGGCCCAGAGCGGTTCCATGGAGGAAAATAAACAGGCCATACGGCAAACCCTTGGTCCCATATTAAAGGCATTCATGCAACGCAGGGAGATGAGGAGCATATTGCGGAAAAAGGCCGGGGTTTCAGGCACCATTCAAAAGCCTTCAGCCTTCAGCCTTCAGCCTTCAACCTTCAACCTTCTTAAAAATTTGAAGGCCAAGGCCGGGCGGAAAGGACAGAAGTCCGAGGTGGTGGCAATCGGCATTTCCACAGGAGGACCAAACGCCCTGACCCGGATGATGCCCGGACTTCCGGCCGATCTCAATGTACCTGTATTGATTGTGCAGCATATGCCGCCTGTGTTCACCAAATCTCTGGCTGCCAGCCTGAACTCCATATGTGCCATTGAAGTCAGGGAGGCCGTGGATGGGGAGACCATTCGACCGAACACTGCCCTTATTGCCCCTGGAGGAAAACAGATGAAGGTGGTGACCGCTGCGGACCGTAAGACCAGGATTATCAAAATTACGGATGATCCACCGGAAAACAGTTGCAAGCCCTCGGCGGATTATCTTTTCAGATCTGTTGCTCATAATTATGGAGGACGTGCGACCGGCGTTATCATGACCGGGATGGGTGCGGACGGGACCCTGGGCCTGAAGCTTATGAAACGCAAGGGTGCCACGATTATCGGGCAAGATGAAGCAAGCTGCGTGGTTTACGGCATGCCCAAAGAAGCGGCCGACGCAGGAATCGTGGATGTGGTTGTTTCTCTTCGCAGGATTTCGCAAGAGATCTGTCGCAATCTGTAGGGGCGGGTTTAAAACCCGCCCCTATACCACAACACCAGGTGCAAGGACCTGACAAATGACAAAAATTGCTCCTGACGAGCTAAAGGTAATATCCACATACATCTATAATGTCTCCAGCATTTATCTGGATCAGAGCAAGGCCTACTTGTTGGAGAGCAGGCTTAAGGGATTGCTTGAGGAACTGGGCTGTGATTCTTACAGCGAACTTTATCATAAGGCCAAGTCGGATTCCTCCAAAGCCATTGAGAGAAAGATCATAGATGCGATCACCACGAACGAGACGCTCTTTTTTCGAGACACCGCTCCTTTTGAAATGCTGCAACACAAGTTGCTTCCTAATATTATCGACAGAAAGACAGCCAAATCCTCAGCCCTTTTCCCAACCCATATCAATATTTGGAGCGCAGCCTGTTCCACTGGACAGGAGATCTACAGTATTGCCATAGTCCTGAAAAAACTCCTCGGTGATCTTAAAAAATTCAATATAAGACTTCTGGGCACAGACATCTCGGACAAGGCCGTTGCCCAGGCAAGTTATGGCAAATACAACAAATTCGAGATTGAACGGGGCCTTCCCAAAGACAAGCTGGTCATGTACTTCGATTCTGACGGCAACAGTTGGAAAATCAAGGATGAGATCAGGGCCTTGGCCTCTTTTAAAAAATTCAATCTCATGGGTTCCTTTGCCCTGATGGGAAAATTCGACATTGTCTTTTGCCGTAACGTGGCAATCTATTTCCCCCTTGAAGATCGAAAAAAGGTCTTTAACAAAATAGCAGATATCCTTGAGCCGGACGGTTATCTGATTATCGGCTCTACTGAATCGCTTACAGGGGTATGCTCAAGGTTTGAGCCTAAAAGACATCTGAGATCCGTAATGTATGAGTTGAAAAAATAGTGTATGGAGGCCAAAGCCATGAGCAGTCTTAGCTTATTGGTAGTGGAAGATGACATAGTTACGCTCAAGATATTGCAAAGGCGTCTGACAGAAGCAGGCTATGAAGTTGAGACGGCTGAAAACGGTATGGTGGCTGCTGATTTTATTTCGACTCGTCCATTTGATGTAGTCCTTACCGACATGGTGATGCCCGGAGACATGGACGGCATAGCGGTATTGGAGGCAACCAAGGAAAAATGGGGCGCCGGGACGGATGCCATTGTCATAACAGGTTATGCCTCAGTGGAAAATGCCGTGGAGGCCATGAAAAAAGGCGCGACCGATTACCTTACAAAACCCATAAATTTCGATGAGCTGTTCCTCCGGCTGGAGAAAATTAATATCACGAAGTCGCTGATGAGAGATGCCAGTGATCTTCGCGAGGCTATGGACGTGACGGAAAAGGGCGCGGCTGAGACCATACAGCTCTTGGATGTTATGGTCTCCAGGTTACAGAACGTATTTTCCGATGTGACGGGGATATTGACTAAGGATGATATAGAGCCTTCTGAACGTATTAAACTGGCCCTTGAGGCGTTAAAGGAGAGCGGAGAGTAGATGCTTCGATGCTTGTTTTCCTGGTTTCTTTTTCTGACGAAAAGGTTTTACCACGACGAAAAACCTACTCACTGTTTTTGTGGGTGAGTCCCAGGCACGAAACCTTTACACATATTTTGCCGGTCAGGCGAAAGTGGAATGTATCCCCAATCTGTAGGGGCGACTTTACTCACCACTCATCGACTCTGCATTACATAACTTTTTCCTCATAATTTTTTTTAAGGTTTTTTTTTAATTGCCGATAAGTAGGCTGTAAGTGGCAAGGTCATACCGGTAAGAATTTTTCTCGATATCGATCGGGTATCGAGCGCTGAGGAAATCGCGGTCCTGCAAAAGGCGGTTCAGTTAATTTAATAGTATAGGAATTTCCATTTTTGGACAGGATCAACAGGATTGTCAGGATAAAAAATATTAAGAAATCCTGTAAATCCTGTCAGAGAAGTCCGCCCGAAGGGCGCTAAGTCCATAAGGAGAAACTACTATGTTCAAGAACATGAAATTGGGAATGAAAATCGCCAGTCTCGCTGTGATATTGGTAATCATAGCAAGCATCATGTCTTTTGTCGGCTACATCAGCCTGACC
>CBETWD010000030.1:0-18468 GCA_965539945.1 uncultured bacterium | reverse complement strand
GGTTACTTTTTTTTCGTTGGCCTTGTTTATAGGGCAGCAAGTATTTGATGAAACCACGAATGGCACCGCAGGTACGTCCGGCATGATCAATGTCCTGAAACTCAGCTTGATCCAACACCAGGAAAGCTCATTATAGACTTCGGTGCAAAACCGTTCAAAAATCACAAAACAACTGCTCAGATTTTCGGTAAACTCTGAACCCTAACCTTTGAACCTCTGAACCTCTGAACCCTTACCTAAAACCTATAATGCAGGCTCAATCCCAGTGAATGGATATGGCCTTCATAGTCCCCGTTGGCCCTCAGGTTCCTCAGGTCATCAGGCAGGTCAGGCGTGATATCGTTGTCTTTTTCATGATTATCCACATCAATATAATTATAAGCAATTCCCAGGATAATATCATTCCCTATTTGCCAGTCGAGCCCTGCTGTATAAATACGGCGATTCCCCTCAGCCAGTTGAGGATCCAGAGTAGAACCAGGTACAGGTGATTCATCAAAGATATAGCCCACTCTCAGGGTATGGTTATCAGTAACTCGATATCTCAGGCCAAACCTGTAGGCAAACACATCTTTCCATTTCTTTGGCTGGACAAACGTACTTATCTCTTGGCCGGGCGTCCCAACCGGATGACCAAGCTTGATCTCAACTTCATCATAGGTGGACCAGCCGGTCCATGTAATATCAAATTCCATTGACAACCCGGGACTCGGTTTAAACGCGATCCCGCCGGTTAGGGAAGGTGGAAGATCCAGGTCACCTCTTGCCTTGGTTTTAGGAAAATAGCCCTGCAGGGTATCAGGCATCTTGAATTCCACTTCACTATCATCAAAGCTCAGCCTTATCTTGCTCCTGTATGACATGCCAAGCTGCCATGAATCATTTATGCAGTAAAGGAGACCAAGATTGTATCCATAGCCCCATGTATCCCCGGTTAGTTTCTGTTTGCCGTCCGGCAGAGGTGCAAGCAGGAGCTTCTTCTTCAGCATAAGATCGGCCCTCAGTGCATTGAATCCCACTGATACGGAAAGATCCCCTTTTTTATAGACCAGATTCGGGTTCAGGTTCACTGTCTCCAGATGTGAGCAGGTGGTGAGATAGCGTCCCTTCCAGTCTCCATCCCAGAATGTGCCAAGACCAAATGGAGAAAAGACCCCGAATCCAAAATATATTTGGGGCGAGACCTGCTGGGTCAAATAAACCTGCGGTGGTACAAATACCTTGGCAACTGTTTTCTCCTCCTGGTGGTTTGGGCCATTATAAATCCCCCTTGGCGCTATGATGGTTGAACCAAGATAGGCCCGGCTGCCTTCCAGTTGACTTATACCTGCGGGGTTAAAAAATAAGGCGGAAGGATCATCGGCTTGGGCCACAAAGGCATTCCCCTGGCCCATAGGACCGGTTCCCTGCTGCATTATTGCAAAACCCGCGCTATGGACATGGCCTGCTGAAGCAACCAAAAGAAGTACGAGGAACTTAACAGTTACCAGTCTTTTACACATTGAAGAGACTCCTCATGTATTAAATACTAATAATAGTGAAACAGCAAAAAAACCGCAAACAATATAGCTTGGAAATATCCATTATTCAGAGCCGGCCTTTCAGAAATCCCATTATTGATGAAATCGAATATTGGGGTACTTCATTGTCCTGAGTATGTTGTAGGTTGGGTTAAGCGGTTATAGTTATTACTTTTGTTGGGTTCGCCTGACTTAATAGAACCTCAACATACTGAGATCACTGCAAAATTAGCGAACCCAACAAAATTAGTTGCAACCGACGGCTTAACCCAACCTACAATTTGTCGTTTAGGGTAGCGAAGTGGATAGCCTCTATCGAATATTTAGGTAGAATAGAACTGACGGCATGGTTTGGGAATGTAAAAAAACAAGACAGCGCAAATGCCTCTGAATCTTGTATTATTGGATATTTTAGAGCAAAAAATGTAAAAGATGATAAGAATGCTTAATTGTCAGCCAATGAGAGATTATGCAGGTCAGGTTCAATACATCGTAACCGTTTACGGGATTACAACACCGGTTTTACGGCAACTCACCGAACTGTAAGCGTTTACAGGGTGCTGCAGATGCGAGGCGGAGGGTACGCAGACATACTCCCTGTACTTCAAGTGCCCGACAACAAAGCAGATGCGGTGCCCTGTGAACGCTTACAATACATCAATGTTGGAGGAAACAATGCATTCTCAGATGGAATTGTTGCAGGCATTGAAGAAGAGCGAAAAGGAGTACCGAGATCTCGTCCAGAATGCTAACAGCATCATTATGCGGATGGACCCCAGGGGTCATGTTACCTTTTTCAATAAGTTTGCTCAGGACTTCTTCGGTTATTCTGAGGATGAAATCCTTGGCCGGAATGTATTAGGCACCATTGTGCCTGAGACAGATGCCTCCGGACATAACCTCACGGCGATGATTGAGAATATCGGCAAACATCCGGAACGATACATCAAAAACGAAAATGAAAACATACGTCGGAATGGTGAACGTGTCTGGATTGCATGGACAAATAAGGCGTTTTTGGACGACCATGGACGCATTGTCGAAATCCTCTCCATTGGCAATGATATCACTGATCACAAGCAGATGGATGAGGAACTCAGACAGTCTGAAGAAAAATATCGCACCCTGATTGAAAATATCCAGGATGGTGTCTTTGTTATTCAGGATAGAAAACTCATACTTGTCAACGAGGCATTTGCCAGAATAAGCGGCTGCACAGTGGAAGAAATTACCGGAGGAGATTTTAGGGATTTTGTTGCACCCGAGGATTTAGAGATGGTTGCGGATCGCTACGTCCGAATGATGGCAGGAGAAGATGTCCCCATGGAATACGAATTCCGTGGTATAAAAAAGGACGGGATTACGAGAACTGTTGTCCATATTACTGTCGGTCTCGTTAACTATCAGGGCAGGTTGGCAGCGCTGGGAACAGTAAAGGACATAACAGAACACAAGCAGATGGATGAGGAACTCAGACAGTCTGAAGAAAAATATCGCACCCTGATTGAAAATATCCAGGATGGTGTCTTTATTATTCAGGATAGAAAACTCATATTTGTCAACGAGGCATTTGCCAGAATTGGGGGCTACACAGTAGAGGAGATCCAGGGAAAGGATTTCAGAAAATTTATTGCTCCTGAGGATTTAGAAATGGTTGCGGATCATTACTTCCGCAGGCAAGCAGGGGAAAATCAGCCACGTGAATACGAATTCCGCATCTTACAAAAGGACGGCGTTACGAGAACTATTGTCTATATGACCGTAGGACTCTTCAATTATCAGGGTAGGCCAGCAGCGCTGGGAACAGTAAAGGACATCACAGAACGTAAGCAGATGGATGAGGAACTCAGACAGTCTGAAGAAAAATATCGCACCCTGATTGAAAATATCCAGGATGGTGTCTTTGTTATTCAGGATAGAAAACTCATATTTGTCAATGAGGCATTTGCCAGAATGGGCGGCGGCACAATAGAAGAAATTACCGGAGGAGATTTTAGAAATTTTGTTGCGCCTGAGGATTTTGAGATGGTTGCGGATCGCTACGTCCGAATGATGGCTGGAGAAGATGTTCCCATGGAATACGAATTCAATGCCTTGCAAAAGAACGGGGTCACGAGAACTGTTGTCTATATGAACGTGGGTCTCATTAACTATCAGGGCAGGTTGGCAGCGCTGGGAACAGTGAAGGACATCACAGAACGTAAGCAGATGGAAAGGGCTCTTGCTGCTGAAAGGGAACGACTCGCCGTTACTCTGAGCTCTATCGGCGATGGAGTGATCGCCACGGATGCAGAAGGCAAAGTGACTTTATTGAACAAGCTGGCTGAAAATCTAACTGGCTGGAGCCAGGAAAAGGCTGTGGGCAAGCCCCTTAATCAGGTCTTCTGCACTATCAATGAAAAGAGCCGCAGGCCCTGTGAAAATCCTGTTGAGAAGGTGCTCGAAATCGGCAAATTTTTTAATATAGCTGATAATACAGTGCTCATCGCCAGGGATGGCACAGAGAAAGCAATAGCGGATAGCGCTGCACCAATTTTAGATAGACATGGCAAGATTGTTGGAGTTGTTTTGGTGTTTCGAGATGTCACGGAGAAACGACAACTTGAACAAGAACTCCAAAAAACCGCAAAGCTCGAATCTGTCGGTATCCTTGCAGGCGGAATTGCCCATGACTTTAATAATATTCTAACCGCAATTTTAGGTAATATCACCCTGGCAAATATTTATGCAAAGTCAGAAAATAAAGTATCTAATAGACTAAAAGATGCGGAAAAGGCATGCCTGCGTGCAAAGGATTTGACCCAGCAACTGCTTACCTTTTCCAAAGGTGGCGAACCGGTTAAAAAACCTATTTCTATTGCCATGTTGGCAAAGGAGTCAGCGACCTTTTCCCTGAGTGGTTCAAATACCAAGTGTAAATTTTTTATTCCCTCCGACCTTTGGCTGGTTGAAGCAGATGAAGGCCAGATAAACCAGGTGATTAACAATCTGCTTATCAACGCCGATCAGGCCATGCCGGAAGGAGGAATAATTGAGATACATTGTGAAAATATCGTAATTAAAGCAAATGGACACCTGCCTTTAACACAGGAAAATTATGTAAAAATTCTAATCAAAGACCATGGCATTGGAATATCTAAAGATCACCTGTCAAGAATATTTGACCCCTATTTTACCACTAAGCATAAGGGGAGTGGTCTTGGGTTGGCTACTGTCTATTCCATTATCAAAAGGCATGGGGGACATATTAGAATAGAATCAGAAGTGGGTATTGGAACCATTTTTCATATTTATCTGCCTGCCACTGAGAAGAGACAAAAGATCTTACAAAAAGAAACCGCCAAAGTTGCCAGAGGCGCGGGGAAGATATTGTTGATGGATGATGAAGAGATGATTTTAGAGATAATGAATAAGATCTTAAGAGAACTTGGTTATGAAGTAGAGTTTGCCAGAGACGGGAATGAGGCCATTGATTTATATAAAAAGGCCCGGGTATCAGGTCATCCTTTTGCATCTGTGATCATGGATCTAACTATCCCCGGCGGGATGGGCGGCAAAGAGGCAATTCAAAAACTCAGGGAAATAGATCCCGATGTCAAAGCTATTGTTTCAAGTGGCTACTCTACTGATCCTGTCATGTCGAATTTTAGAAAATATGGATTTTGTGGTGTGCTTACCAAACCATTTAAAATAAAAGAACTGGGCGAGACACTGAAAGAAGTAATGAGCTGCTAAAAAATTATTCAGGATTGCAAAGAAAATTTCCCCAAGAAGTTTTTCTTCGTGTTCTTCGTGCGCTTCATGGTAAAAAAACAATAAAGAAATCTCACAATATGACCGTTTATAGTAGTAAGACTATTTCTGAAGAACATAAGCGGGCTGTGCAGATGAATAACTTCTCAATAACTCAGGTTAAAATGTCTGGATTCCGGCTTCCGCCGGAATGACGTTTGGATGTAAATGCCCGTCATTCCTGCGAAAGCAGGAATCCAGTGAATAGTCGCAAATGTAATCTACCCCAACTTATTGAGAAGTTACGCAGATGAAACGTAACCAAGGGACTTTAAATGCAGTGTTACCCCCTCCCCCCCCCGATAAAACCGGCATGAAACTTGGCCATAAGATCATAGCCGTCTTCTCGCTGGTGTTTCTTTTCGCCGTTGCAATGGACGTAGTCCGTGTCTTGAGGACGGATTACCAGGACATGATGGATGCGCTTGTTAAAAGAGCCGGCATTACTGCGGAAAAACTGGGCTATCGGGCCATGGTCATGGTTACAGGCTTTGAGATGGGAAAACTGGCATCTGCGATTAATGCCGATAAGGATGCGGATGAAAACATAGATTACATAACCATAGTCGATAATCAGGGAAGATGTCTGGCCACGACTGAGAACGAAATAAGTCATACGGAATTTGATGCCGATGCCATGGCAGTGTCTGAAAAGGAGATCAGAAAACACCCGTTAAGAGATAATATCTTTGAAGTCACCATGCCTGTATTTTCCAGTGGAAAAAAACTGTGTGTGGTCCGCCTGGGTATAACCGACCAACCGGCAAAGGATGCGATATATATACATCTAAAAAAGAATCTTTTAAGAACAGCAGCGATCTATCTGACAGGGATATTATTATGTTTCCTCTTAATCCGTTTCTATATTAACCGGCCTATAGAAAAGCTTACCCATGCCTCAAAGGAGCTTGCCTCGGGCAATTACACCTACAGAGCAGATGTCCAAAGCCGTGACGAGCTCGGGGATCTGGCCAGGACATTCAACACCATGGGAGAGGCGATATCCAGTGCCAGGGAAAATCTCGAAGACCAAGTCAAGGAACGTACTAAGGCGCTCAGTCAGGCAAAGGAGACACTTGAAATAAGTGAGAAACAATTCCGGGGCATAAGCGCTTCAGCCCAGGATGCCATAATAGTCATGGATAACCATGGAAAAATTACATTCTGGAACAAGGCCGCAGAAAATACCTTCGGCTGGAGCGAAAATGAGATAATGGGCCGAGATCTTCACACAATTATCGTACCTGAGAGGTATTATGGGGATTTTTCCAGAGGATTTGTGAAATTCCTGAGTACCGGTCAAGGTCCTGTAATGGGCAAAATAAATGAAGTGACTGCAATCAGAAAAGACGGGACCGCATTTCCGGTGGAGGTCTCTCTTTCCGCCATGCAGATTGATGGACAATGGAATGCTGTCGGATTGATAAGGGACATTACGGCCCGCAAGCAGACCGAGGAAGAAATTGAATCTTCACGCAGGCAACTGATTGAAGCCAATGATGAGCTTGAACAGGCCATTGCCAAGACCAACCGACTAGTCGTTCAGGCCGAGTGTGCCAACATGGCCAAGAGCGAGTTTTTGGCCAACATGAGCCACGAGATACGCACGCCCATGAACGGGGTCCTCGGTTTTGCTGAAATGCTCCTTGATTCCGATCTGGATGAAGAACAGCTCGACCAGGTGAAAACCATTAAGAGGAGCGGGGACGCCCTGCTCTCCCTTATCAATGATATCCTTGATTTCTCCAAGATTGATGCCGGGCAGATGGATTTTGAGGAAATTGATTTTGATCCGGAACTCGTTGCCTATGATGTGTGTGAACTCGTCCGTCCCAGGATCGGATCAAAGCCTATTGAGATCCTGTGCCGTATCGGAGATAACGTGCCTTCACTGGTAAAGGGAGATCCCTTGCGGTTCCGGCAGGTCTTGATGAACCTGATGGGCAATTCCCCCAAGTTTACCGAGGCCGGAGAAATTGAACTCTCGCTGGCTATCGAAGAGGAAGAAGAGACCAGGGTCAAGCTCCATGCCGCCATACGCGACACCGGGATAGGCATCCCGAAAGACAAGCTGGGCATTATTTTCGAGGCCTTCAAGCAGGTAGATGGCACCACCACCAGGAAATACGGCGGGACCGGTCTGGGTCTGTCCATATGCAAGAAGATATCAGAGATGATGAAAGGCCGGGTCTGGGCGGAAAGCCCGGCGGGTTCCGAGTTGCGGGTTCCGGGTTGCGGGTTGGAGAATGGAGAATCTGAAACCAGGGATGAAGAATCCGGCGTGGCGGGTCCGGGCAGCATCTTTCATTTTACTGCATGGTTTGCAAAGGCGGATGGCAAACAGGCCATAAGATTCACACCGGCATCTCTCTCCGGGAAAAAGGCCCTTATTGTGGATGACAACCCGACCAACCTGGATATCCTTACCTATGTCCTGGAGTCAGTGGGCATGAGCGCGGTTGCCCTTACCGAAGGCAAGGAAGTTGTGCCGGCCCTGAAAAAGGCCCTTGAGGCGGGAAAACCTTTTGACGTCTGCATCTCTGATATCCAGATGCCGGACATGAACGGGTATGAAACAGCACAGGAGATACGAAGATATAAAGGACAACCCGCAACCCGTAACTCGCAACCCGTAACTCGTGGTTTTCCCCTGATCGCCCTTTCATCCTCTACAAAGCGCGATTCCCGTGTGTGTGAAAAAGCGGGATTTGACGGTTTTCTGAACAAGCCGATTCGCAAAGAAAAACTCTATAAAATGATGGAAAAGCTGATGAGTAGTGAGTTGTCAGTTGTGAGTGAAGAGTCCAAAGCTCGAGCTCCCATTGCAACGCAATACTCGGTCCGGGAGGACATGAAGCATTCCGTGCGCATCCTTCTGGCCGAAGACAACATCATCAATCAGAAACTGGCAAAGATGATGCTTACCAAGGCAGGATATCACGTGGAAGTAGCCAATAACGGCAGAGAGGCCCTTGAAAAATACACGCAGTCTCCTGATGATTTTGACCTGATCTTCATGGATGTCCAGATGCCTGAGATGGATGGACTGGAAGCAACAAGACAGATCCGCGAGTGGGAATCTCACAATCCGCAACCCGCAACCCGTAACTCGCAACCAGTAACTCGCCACTCCCCTATTGTTGCCATGACCGCCAATGCCATGAAAGGTGACAGAGAAAAGTGTCTTAAAGCAGGGATGGATGACTATGTCTCAAAACCCATTAAAAGAGAAGTGGTGTTTGAGGTCCTTGAGAGGCAGATTTTGGGGAAAGGTGGAAGGTAGAATGAACATCGAACGTCCAACATCGAATGTTGAATGGGAAAAAAGATGGGGCGGGGTTATACCTTCCACCTAACCACCTACCCATCAAAACACATCTTGTCGAGCATGGCGACCAGTTTGTTTGTCTCCGGCTTGGTCACGTAGCCGTCAGCACCTATGTTTTGGCACTTCATAACCATTTGTTTATTTATTAGGCTTGAAAACATAATGACCGGGATTTGTTTCAGGCCAAGATCTTCCTTTGCTTTTCTACACAGCGTCAAGCCATCCATCTCGGGCATCTCAATATCGCTGATTATTATGTCGGGCAGACGCATAGCATCTTTCTTTCCTGATTCAGCCTGATCACACATCACTGACAGCGTTTCATATGCTTTTTGGCCGTTATCGAATGTCCGGATATTGGTATAGCCTACGCCATGGAGGATGCGGACCAGGTTATTACGCATCATCCTGGAATCTTCTGCGAAAATAATTTGAATGTTTTCCCGCTTGGCCTTGTTTGTATTTTCCAGTAGTTCGCTCTTCACTTCCTCGAGGACCATGCTGGGGACGATTTTTGCGAGAATATTCTCCATGTCAACTACCATGACCTCACTGTCGTCCACATTAACCGAACCAACAATGCTATTAGCATTGGAGCTGCTGATAAAATCACCAACAGGGACAAAAGTATCCCAGGAGAGCCTGTGAATCCGATTCACACCGTCAACCCTAAAGCTGCTGACTGCGTTGTTGAACTGGGTCACAATTACTATCTGCCTCTCGCTGGTCAACCCGGTTTCCATGTCCAGTGCAACCGCCAGGTCGATTAACGGTATGGTTCTCTCACGATAGAGCATCATGCCCAACATGGCAGGAAGAACATTGGGCATTTTCGTCACCAACGAAGGATCGAACTGTAAAATCGACTGAACCTTAGACACATTTACGCCAAAGTGCTGGTCACCGAGCAGAAATGTCAGCAGTTCCATCTCGTTAGTGCCACTTTTAAGCAGTATTTCCTGTTTTCCCATGCCGGTTCTCCTCAATTGGTTAAGACCTAAATTGAGCGATTAGCCTTTAGCTGTTTTGTAACGTTCACAAGTTACATTGAAAGATGAACGTCGAACATCGAACGTCCAACATCGAATGTTGAATGAGGGAAGAGGAACTAATCAAAAGATGTTCGATGTTCATCTTTTTTCTTATTACTCACGTGCTCCTGTTGTCTCCAACCAGGTCCCTCAGCTCGCCAACCATCTGCTTCATCATTTCGGCCTGGGCGTTCAACTCCTCAGCGGCAGAAGCAGACTCCTCGGAATTGGCCGCATTTTGTTGTGTTACCTTATCCATTTCAGCCACGCCCTTGCTTATTTGATCAATCCCCTGGGCCTGCTCTTTGGAGGCCTCGGCGATTTCGCTGACCAGCTCACCCACCTTCTTTGCCTCGACTGCGAGTGTGGAGAATGCCTGGTCACTTTTTGACACAAGATCCGAACCATCTTTTACTTTCCTGACCGTATCCTCTATGAGCACAGTAGTGTTCTTGGCCGCCTCAGCGGAACGTATGGCAAGATTCCGAACCTCTTCTGCCACAACGGCAAATCCCGCCCCGGCCTCCCCGGCCCGGGCCGCCTCTACGGCAGCATTCAGTGCGAGCAAATTGGTCTGAAAGGCAATTTCATCAATGGTCTTGACGATCTTGGATGTCTCTTCGCTTGCCTGTGTGATCTCTTCCATCGAACCGGTTAACTGGATCATGGAGGAATTGGCCCCATCGACCACCTTTGAACAATTTACCATCAGGGTATTTGCCTCATGGGAATTATCCGCATTTTGCTTGATCATTGAGGCCATCTCTTCCAGGGATGATGAACTCTCCTCCAGAGATGCCGCCTGCTCTGATGCGCCTTCGGCCAGAGACTGGCTGGCTGAGGATACCTCAGTAGAGGCTGAGGCCACCTGGTCGGATGTGTCCGTCAAGTGCTCCACAGTCCTGCCGATCACGCCGGCCAGTCCACGTGCCACAAAGAACCAGACCAGCACAGCACCCAGCAAGGCAGCAACAAAAACTGAGGTCAGGATAATATTGCCTTGGCGTCCCATCTCCGCCACTCGATTGCTCGCCTCAAAGACCTCACCCTCATATGCACCGGCCCCGATAACCCAGCCCCAGGGCCTGAAATATATGAGATGGGCGATTTTGTACCGAGCTGTCGATTCACCCGGGTTCTTCCAGGAATAGCGCTGTTCGACAATCTCCCCCGGACCCGAGGCCAAACTCTTATTGCACATCTCTTGAATGAACAAAGCACCGTCTGCGTCCTTTGCTTTCCAGATATTTTCGCCGTCACGCTTACCGCCTTTTGAAATGACATAGTGGCCTTTGCTATCGAGTACAAACGCATATCCCGTCTTTCCGATCATGGTATCCATCATTGCCTGCCTTATGCCCTTATCACCCTCCTGGGAAAAACCCACGTAGAGCACTCCGACAACCTTATTGCCGACACCGTAAATCGGTTCGTAGGCGGTGATGTACCAGTCGTCTACCACAAAGGCACGGCCCTTGAATGTCTTACCACTCAGTATAGTCGAAATAACCGGATTGGATTTTCCATCAGGGTTGACTGCCGGTATATATGTGCCGATAGCACGTGTGCCGTCTTTTTTCACAACGTTTGTAGAGACCCGCAGCATGTCACCTGCCTCATTCATGCGCTGAAAAATAGTGCATGTACCGCCGATATTGTCCTCAACCACATCTACAAGGGGAGAAGTTGTATTGATGTCCGCATTCTTACCCAGCCAGGTATCCCCCACCATCATCTTCGGGAGTGTCACAGATGAGGATGCCTTTGTATATTGGTTAACAGCATTCCATGTCACGGTTTCCCCTGAGAATAAGACCTTGCCCGTGTTTTTGACAAGATTGCGGGCTACATTAAGGCCTGCATTCACATGTTCCTGCACGGCATCGTGACGGGCCTGGCACATCCCATAGAACCCTTGCAACGTGTGGTCAAGATCATTACCGGCCAATTTTTTAGTTCCCACAGAGGCGATCTCGGCCATCCTGGAATTTTGCTGAACCACTATTATCAGAAAAACAAACAACGGCACAGCTGTCAGTAAAACACCTATGCTCAACAATCTGGTCCTGAGTTTCATCCTGGCAAACATAGTCAAAATCTCCTTTTTCCCGTCTGCGGTTTGCAGATAGTCTTTGCTGTTCGCCGCATACTGTTTCTTGTCTCAGCCGGCATCCCGCATTTCGGCCGGGTTCGTTTCCGTAACGTTGTAATTGTCACCCTTGGTCTAAAACCCATAATGAGGTATCGACCCTATTGAAAAAAAACTTGAGCCGTCAAGGCATCAGAGAGCAAAAAAAGGAACGTCCGAACAAAATCTTGAGTTCTGTTAAGTTTTTCCCCCATCGTGCCGATCAGTAAATCAATACAATAGTTGTGCCGGATGAAATCGTTGTATTTGGTCCATTTTTTGCTTTGCAAAAGCAATTAACATATCGAAATTATTATATTTTATCTCAGAAGTGGCGAGAGACTATTCGATGTCAATCAGGTTACGATTTACCAGTGGGTAAAGGCAGGGAAAATCAATGTCTATAAAAAAGGAGGACATAGACAATGCAGGTTGAGTCAAAAGAAACAACAGGAGGCACAATGTCTCCGGCAAGCAGAGAGGGGAAGTATCTTACCTTTGAGCTTGATGCCGAAGAGTATGGCCTGGAGATCCTCAAGGTAAAAGAGATTATAGGTATCATGAACATTACCTCTGTGCCTCAGACACCGGACTATGTAAAGGGGGTTATAAATCTCAGGGGGAAGGTCATTCCTGTAATTGATCTCCGCTTGAAATTCACTATAGACCCACTCGAATACAATGATCGTACATGTATAATCATGGTTGATATTACAGGCACATCCGGGGAAAAAGTTATGGTGGGTATAGTGGTGGATTCTGTTTCTGAGGTCTTGAATATCAAAGGCGATGAGATAGAAGATGCCCCGACCTTTGGGGGCAAATTAAATACTGAGTATATCATGGGTATGGCCAAGGTAAAAAAAAGTGTCAAGATACTACTCGACATTGACCAGGTATTAAATGCTGAAGAACTTAACATTTTAGACAAAGCGGCTTGAAATTTGAAATTTCTAATTTCAACGTCCCGTGAAGGATTACAATAATTCTATGGGACAGATTGTAGTTGGAATCTCAGATCTGAAGGTAAGCGGGAATGTAGAGGATGTGCTGATTACTTATGCCCTTGGTTCATGTGTTGGTGTTATGGTTTATGATTCCATCGTAAAGGTTGGAGGACTTTTACACTACATGCTTCCTGATTCATCGATTGACGGTAATAAGGCCCAAAAAAACCCGGCAATGTTTGCCGATACTGGAATACCTCTCCTGTTTAAATCCTGTTACAAGCTGGGGGCTAAAAAAAAGCAGATGATCATAAAGATTGCCGGCGGGGCCGGTATCCCGGATGACATGAACTACTTTCGGATCGGTCAAAAGAATATAACCGCTTTAAGAAAAATGTTCTGGACAAATAATGTCGTAATAGATGCCGAAGACATCGGCGAAAGTCACAACCGGACCGTTCAACTGCATATCTCTACCGGTAAGGTCCTTGTTAAGAATTCTGGTAATGTCTTTGAAGAATTGTAACCGTTCACGGGTTCAAAGGTTCAAGGGTTAAGAGGTTCAGGGTTTACCGAAAATTTGAACCGTTGATTCGTGAGTTCTGAGAGGTAACCCTGAACGGTGAACCCTGAACCCGTGAACGGTTACGAAGAATTATAGCTACTGGGGGTTATTATGATCAACGACAAAATTCTAAAATCTATTGATAAGCTCCCTGCATTCCCTGCAACGGTCCATAGGGTTTCAGAACTGGTCGGTGACCCCGATTTTGCAATAGCTGATCTGGTCGATGTCATTAAATACGATCAGTCAATAACGGCAAATATCCTCAGAATGTGCAATTCGCCATATTTCGGTATTCGGTACGAGGTAAGTTCCCTGCGTGAGGCGGTTATCTATCTGGGACGGAAAAACATCCTCCATGTAGTCTATACGGCAGGGACCTCAAGATTCTACAAGAAGGTCAAAGGGTACTATTGGGGGGCAACCAAACTATGGGAACATTCCGTGGGAGTGGCCCTAATGTCCCAGATCCTGGCCAAAAGGATCTATGATCGCGAAGACCCCAGGCTTTTTACAGCAGGTCTGCTCCATGATATCGGAAAGGTTGTACTGGGGGAATTTGTCCATGATTCATTTCAGGAGATCATGGACCTTGTCTCTAATCAGGGATATTCCTTTCTTGAGGCGGAAAAAGAGGTAATCGGTATTAATCATGCGGAACTTGGCGGGGAAATAGCGTCTCTCTGGAACTTTCCCAAAGAGATAAAAGATGCCATTACCTATCACCATCGACCCGACTTGATGGAAGAAGGTGACGATAGCACTCCCTGGCTTATCTATCTTGCAGACCAGGCCTGCATGATGATGGGGATCGGCGGCGGCGCGGACGGCTTGGCCTATAGGGGATTGAAAGAGGTTATCAATAAATTCGGGCTTCGCCAGAAGAACTTTGAGGAAAGTATTGTCCTGCTGTTGAAAGACCTGGATAAGGCAAGGGAATTGCTCGACCTGGTGGAGAATGAATAGCCTTTCAAAGGTTCAAGGTTCAAGGTTCAAGGTTACTAAGGAGTTACTATGTCTTTCAATGTACTGATTGTGGATGACTCAAGGTCAATGCGTGCCGTCATAAAGAAGACCATTTCAATGTCAGGCTTTAAGATGGATCAGTGTCTTGAGGCAAGAAATGGTAGAGAGGCACTGGATGTACTGGCAAAGGATTGGGTGGATGTGATTGTATCGGACATAAATATGCCTGAGATGAACGGGTTAGAATTTTTAGGGGAGCTGAAGAAGGACGACCTCCTTAAAGCAATCCCAGCCATAGTAATAAGCACGGAAGGTAGTAAAAAACGTATTCAGGATGCCTTCGATCTGGGGGCAATGGGCTTTATAAAAAAACCTTTTTTTCCTGAAGAGATAAAAAAAGTCCTTTATAAGGTCATAGGGGTGGGTGATGAGGGAAAATATGAAGAAGATGAGGGAGACGATGACGCCTTCGATTTTTGAGGTCTTTGAGAAGATGTTCTATATCTTTCTCGAACCTCTGGATGCCGGGAATGATGAATATGATATGGAGGCTGCCATAAGTTTTGAGGGTAGCATAAGTGGTGATGTCAGGATCTTGTTTTCCAGGAATATAGTAAAGGCCATGGTTCAAAACATGCTGGGGCTGAAAGGAGATGAGATTACCGGACAGGATATGGAAGACTGCTCAAAGGAAGCGGTCAATATGGTCTGCGGGAATTTCCTGAGCGGACTTGATAGTACAAAGGTATTTAATCTGTCCACCCCAACATTTAAAGAAGGCCGACCCCAAGACCTTGGATCAAAGGAAAATATCTGCAGGATGGATTTTGATTCTGATAGTGGAAAAATCAGTGTGATACTTCACAGTGAACCGTTACAACAAAAATAAGGGAGTCTGTAACCTTGAAAAGGATAAAAGTACTCATCGTTGACGATTCCGCTATTGTGAGAAAGATATTTTCCGAGGAACTCTCAAAATTTCCCGATATTGAGGTAGTGGGAACGGCCCCTGACCCCTATGTCGCCAGAGATAAGATCGTAACGCTCAACCCTGATGTGATCACTCTGGATATCGAGATGCCGAAGATGGATGGCCTTACATTTCTCAAGAAGCTGATGAGGCATTATCCGTTGCCGGTAATCATGGTCAGCTCTTTGACACCAAAGGGGGGAAAATTGACATTAGAGGCCCTGGATATCGGGGCAGTGGAAGTCATCGCAAAGCCTGGCGGTTCTTATACGGTCGGGGATATGAGTACGCAACTGGCAGAAAAGATCAGGGCCGCATCAAAGGTAAGAATAATACGCAAGGATTCAGGTAATCAACCGGCTTCCGCAAGGTCTGAGCCGATAAGGGCCCTTGCAAAGACCTCTAATAAGGTTATTGCAATTGGTGCCTCTACGGGTGGAACCGAGGCGCTTAAGAATGTCCTGTCCAGGATGCCTTCGAATTCACCGGGAATAGTTGTAGTGCAACACATGCCGGCCAAGTTTACAACGGCATTTGCAGAGAGGTTGGATGATACCTGCCAGATCACGGTGAGGGAGGCCCAGAATAACGATACTGTAAATCAGGGGACTGCATTGATTGCCCCGGGTAATTACCACATGATCCTGAGGAGAAGCGGTGCCAGGTATTACGTTGAGGTCAAAACCGGTCCGATGGTCCACCATCAGCGCCCGGCGGTTGACATACTGTTTAAGTCAACTGCCCAATATGCAGGCTCTAATTCGATCGGCGCCATACTCACCGGTATGGGGGCAGATGGGGCGGAAGGACTCTTAAAGATGCAGCAGGCTGGTGCAAAAACAATTGCCCAGGATGAGAAATCATGTGTTGTCTTTGGAATGCCGAAGGAGGCGATAAAAAGGGGTGCGGCAGACAAGGTGGTACCGTTGGATCAGGTCGCGGAAGAGATAGTGAGGATGGTGTGAATTATGGAATGTGATTCTTTGATGAATTTGATTGACGGCATGGCCTCTGAATTTTTATTCCTGGAGACCAGGGAAATCGATGTACCGACTGCGGGCAAGCTCCTTAATAATCTGGATAACTTAATAAAGGAGGCAGATGCCCTGGAGATAGGTCAGTTGAAAAAGGTGGCCGGTGGATTGAGCGGTCTTCTGGAAAAGATCGTCCTTGATAATATAGAGGATAAAGAGGCAGGGTTTAGTATCCTTGAAAAGGGCATCCCCCTGATGCAGGAAATCGGTGACAGTTTCAAAAATACCGGCAGTTATGAGGGTGATATCAATGATTTTATGGAATCGCTTGCCGCACTTACAGGGGATCATATAACAAAAGACGCGCCTGAGACCGAGGCATCTCAGGAGGAATCACAGCCGTCAGAAAAGGCCGAGGTGCAGGACGAGTCTTTGTTGAGGGATTTTATCATTGAGAGCCTGGAATACATCAATGAGATCGAAGTAAATACATTGAATCTGGAACAGGAGCCTGAGAACAAAGATCATATCAATGCCATCTTCAGGCCATTTCATTCTGTCAAGGGGGTAGCTGCCTTTCTCAATCTGGAACAGATCCGCGACGTTGCCCATGACTTGGAGACCCTTCTGGACAAGGCAAGAAATGACGAACTATCCGTGACCTCCCATGTTATAGATGTAGTCCTGGATGGAGCCGATGCCCTGAAGGCAATGATCATCAGATTGAAAGACAACATGGAAGGCAAAACACCCAAACCCCTGGAGATAGATATTCCTGCCTTAAGGAAACGGATAAAGGCCGCTGAACAGGAAACATCCGATACAGAGAAGACAACAGGGAAACTGGGAGAGATACTGATTGAGGATGGCGCCATAACGCAGGAATCCATAGAAAAAAGCCTGAAAGCTGTGCAGGCAGACCCTCAGAAAAAGATAGGGGAGACCTTGATAGCTGAAGGTAAGGTCACCCCGAAACAGGTATCTCATGCCCTGAGAAAACAGTCAAAACAGGCCGTGGATACCGCTACAATAAGGGTGGATGTGAAGAAGCTGGACGATCTTATTGATATGGTCGGTGAGCTGGTGATTACCCAGTCAATGATCAGGCAGAATCAGATTATTCAATCGAATACGGACGGGAAGTTGGCTAAGGACGTTACCCAACTATCCAGTATTACATCGAAACTCCAAAGGACATCCACCAGCTTGAGGATGGTGCCGATCAAACAGAGCTTTCAGAGGATGTCCCGTCTGGTAAGAGACCTCTCCAGAGAAGTCGGGAAATCGATTGGCGTGGTCCTGGAGGGCGAAGATACGGACATGGACAAGAATATGGTGGACGAGATATATAACCCCCTTGTGCACATGGTACGGAATGCAGTGGATCATGGCATAGAGTCCAAGGAAGAACGGATAAAATCGGGTAAACCCGAGAAAGGTCTGGTTCAACTCAAGGCCTACCATAGGGGCGGCAGTATTGTAATTGAGATATCTGATGACGGAAAGGGGCTGGATAAGGACAAAATACTGAAAAAGGCCATTGACAATGGAGTTATTAACAGTTCGCAGGGTCTTTCAGATCAGGAAATCTACAAGTTGATTTTTCATCCCGGTCTTTCCACTGCCAAGAAGGTAACGGATGTCTCGGGCAGGGGAGTCGGGATGGATGTGGTGAAGCAGGCGGTGGAAAAATTGCGTGGGAAGATAGAAATTAATAGTGTTTATGGTAAGGGGAGCAGTATTAGGACGTTTTTCCCCCTTACCATGGCCATTATTGACGGTATAACTGTGAGGGTGGGTAAAGAGAAATACATTATCCCTACCGGCGCTATCAGACAACTGCTACGCCCTTTACAAGAATCTTACAACAATGTAGTTGGCAAGGGTGAAATGATAAATGTAATGGGCGACCTTATGCCGCTGGTGAGATTACACAAATTTTTCAAGATAGAGTGCGAGCATGAAAACCCCTGGGAAGCCATAGTAGCGCTGGTTGAAAGTGAAGACAGATCTAAGTGCATCATGGTGGATGAAATTATTGGTGAAGAGGAAGTAGTGATCAAGAGCCTTGGTGAGAGTCTGAAAGATATCAAGGGGATCTCCAGCGGTGCTATCTTGGGAGATGGTAATGTAGGATTGATACTGGATCCGGAAAGTCTGTTTGAATTGAGTGAGATGTAATGCAAAAAAAGTGTAAGCGTTCACAGGGCACCGCATCTGCTTTGTTGTCGGGCACTTGAAGTACAG
>CBETWD010000029.1:0-18773 GCA_965539945.1 uncultured bacterium | reverse complement strand
TTTTTTATTGAATTTATTTTTAATTTGATGTCAAGCACAGGACTTCCATTAATAGCATCAAAACCTTCAACATAGAGTGTTGTTCCTTCTATTTTTATTAATTTAACATCTTGAATAGCTATTCTGGAAAGCCTGTTGGGAGTACGAGAAGCAAAAACTCCAACCGATTTTCCATCAAGCCCCCTATTAAATACCGATTTGACCGATCCTGACTTGTGGAGATAATAAATAATGGTAATATATTTTTCATCCTTGAGCTTATACATAAAAATTTTCTGAAAAGGGAAAAGTATAATTCTGGATATTTTGTCGTCCCCAACTACACCGAAACCCGTAGGACTCTTATTTAAATTATTTTTTACAATGCCAATCGGATAAATTTCAACTGGTTCAATATCTCCATACAGACATCTTGTACAAAAATAGGCATCATCAACAATGCACAGTTTATTTTTATCTGCCCATATTCCACAGTTACTGCACTGATAAGTCTCTTTGTTCATGTTCATAATTGTTTCTCCAAGATCATACTATACGGCACCAATCGTTGGGCCCGTCGCCACAGCTCCTTTGCCCAACAAATCCAAATTACAAGAATGATTCCGCTCAAAAAACCCAATCTGCGGCGCACAATAAATGTTGAATGCTGAATGTTGAATTTTGAATTAAGGTATATGTCTTTTAAATCGTCTTCCACAATTCAACATTCAACATTCACAATTCAACATTGCCTATAAAGGGATGCATCTCGGGCTTTTTGAGCGGAATCATAAGGGAATTAAGCCGGATGAGAAGGCTTCCAAAAGAAAAAAGGAAATGGTCGGGGCGAGAGGATTTGAACCTCCGACCCTCTGCTCCCAAAGCAGATGCGCTGCCAGGCTGCGCTACGCCCCGATTAGTTGACATCCTGTTTAACACAGAGCTTAAAAGCCTTCAAGAACTTTGGATTTGGTATGGCGCTCCCGGTTCTGTGGTTGCCTCAATGTAACACTATGTTTATATATGACTACTTTATGGCTAAAACTCGCAGAAAGAAATCCAGAAAACCACTTGTATGGGGCTATCGTCCTCTGCTGGGAATAGTACTTGGATCAGCCCTTGTGGTGTCCCTGGCAATAGGTAGTCTCATAATAGGGTATATGCTCTTGGGTCTCCCGGAAATCTCAAGTCTTAAATCTTATAATCCTCCCATGGTCACTGAAGTGCTCGACTCGGACCATCGCCCCATTGCATACTGGTATAAGGAAAAAAGATGGCCTGTCCCGATTTCCCGAATACCGGACAGGCTGATACAGGCATTCCTGGCAGCTGAAGATGCCCGGTTTTACGAACATCCCGGCATTGATTTCATGGGGGTCATTCGGGCCATATTGAAAAATGTGGAAGCAGGCGGGATAGTCCAGGGAGCGAGCACCATTACCCAGCAGGTAACAAGATCCTTACTCCTTACCCGGGAAAAAAGTTGGTTGCGCAAAGTAAAAGAAGCCTTCCTGGCCTGGCAGATCGATGCAGCACTCACAAAAGACGAGATCCTGACCATATATTTGAATCAGATATATCTTGGACAAGGATCCTATGGAGTTGAAAGTGCTGCCAGGACCTACTTCGCAAAACATGTAGATGACCTGAATCTCGCTGAATGCGCACTCTTTGCCGGCCTGCCCAAGGCCCCGAGCCGGTACGACCCGACAAAACATCTGGACCGTGCCAAGAGGCGTCAGGATTATGTGCTAAGACGGATGGTAGAGGAAGGCTATATTACTTCAGAGGAGGCAGAAGAGGCAAAAAAGGCCCCTATTCGCCTGAGAAGAGAGACCTTGGATCCTCCGCCCGGTGCAGATTATTTCCTTTCGGACGTGAAAAAGGAACTTGAAGCAAGGTATGGCAAAAAAAGGCTCCTGACAGACGGTCTTACCGTAACAACTACTCTCAAAAGGGACTGGCAGATCAAGGCCAATGAAGCAGTGCTTCAGGGCCTGGATAACTTGTGCAAGAGACATACTAAGGATACCGCACTGAATCAGTCTGTTCAGGCAGCCCTTGTGGCAATCGAGGCAAAAACCGGTGCTGTTCAGGCCCTTTGGGGAGGCAAGGACTTCAATAAATCTCAATTCAACCTGGCAACCCAGGGCAGAATGCAGCCAGGGTCCGGCTTTAAGGCAATAATCTATTCAACGGCCCTATCCAATGGACTTGTAGCCCCTAATACAATTGTTGTGGATGAACCGATTTCACTGCCCGGGGCGAATCCTCAAACCATGTGGGAACCGGAGAACTTCGACAGGACCTATATGGGCCCGATCACCATAAGGACGGCCCTCACACACTCCCGTAATATCATTTCCGTAAAAATCGCAAGGGCAATCGGGTTGACCCCCATTCATGATATGGCGAGGCGTATGGGGATAGAGACACCCCTGGCAAATAATCTGTCTATTTCTCTGGGTTCTTCTGAAGTAACTGTAATCGAGACGACAAGGGCTTTCAGCACCTTTCCCAATATGGGAAAAAATATTAAACCTCAATTTATTCAAGAAGTTAGAAATCGAAAAGGAGAAATAATAGAACAACTTGAGCCTGTTTTCAACGAAGCGGTTGACCCGATAACTGCTTTTCAGATGGTCCATCTCATGAGGGGAGTAATCCAGGATGGTACGGGTCGCAATGCCAGGGCCCTTGGAATTCCAGCAGGTGGCAAGACCGGCACTACTGATAATTGTCGAGACGCGTGGTTCGTTGGATTTACCCCTGAAGTAGTGGCAGCAGTGTGGGTCGGGAGGGAAGACAAAAAATCTTTGGGTTACAGGGAAACCGGAGGCAGAGTTGCATGCCCGATCTGGACATCTTTCATGTCAGTAACAAAAGAAGAAATGATAAAACAGGATTTCAGTATGCCTCAGGGAATAGCTATGGTCCCGGTAGACCGGCAAACCGGCGAAATAATTATACCTAAAGAGGACAATAAAAGCTCTTTTGTGTGGGAAGCAATGAGAGAGGATTTGCTCCCGCCTCTTCACCCTTCATCTGGAAATTTTAGACTTCCTTCCTGGTTGAAAAGACTTGACGACTTCCTTTTTTAATCAGAAATGGACTAGACAATGCAAGATAAAAATCAGTTCAAGCTCACTATTGTGGGTCCAGGGGCTATGGGTTGCCTTCTGGCCGCCACGCTTTACAAACAAGATTGCCCTGTTTCCTTACTTGATTACAAGCCGGATCGCGCCGAGAGACTCAAGAAGGCCGGGATAGAGGTTATGTCATCAAAGGAGACATGGACCGCCTTTCCGAATGTTACTGCAGAACCCGAGTTTTTTGGTCCCCAGGACTGGGTTATAATGTTTGTCAAGGCCGCCCGGACTGCCGATGCCGTAAAGCGTATAGGTCCCCTGATAGGACCCGGAACCATGGTTGTTACTCTGCAAAACGGTATAGGGCATGAATCCGCACTTTCTAAAATTGTAAAACCGGAACAGATTGCCCTTGGCGTAACCTCTCAGGGGGCGACTCTACTGAATGAAGGACATATTCGCCATGCCGGGAGTGGTCCCACAACGCTTGGATTAGTAATCCGCAACCCTGAAGCCAAAAACAGGTTAATTTCTTTAGCGACTTTACTGAACGATGCGGGATGGCCCTCTCAAGTAGTTGAAGACATCTATCCTCATATATGGCGCAAATTGATTGTCAATGTTGGGATCAACGCATTAACCGCCCTCTGCGGCCTTACCAATGGAAAGTTACCACAACATCCGGAGTCCTTGCGACTTCAGGAACTTGCAGTTGCTGAGGCATGGACGTTGTCATTAAAGAAAGGCATCACCTTGGGCCTTTCACTTGAAGATGCCCATGATATGGTTAATTCGGTGTGTAAGGCAACTGCGGAAAACAGGTCCTCCATGCTCCAGGACCGTATTAAAAACAGGCCCACTGAAATCGACTACATTAACGGCGCCATTACCGGGATGGGCAGAGAACTTGGAGTTGCGACCCCGGTAAATGAGGTATTGACTCTTCTTGTGCGCTTGAATTCACGTCTGGGCTGGAAAAAACCGGCTTAACGCAAAAAGACATTGACAATTCCATAATTGTATTACTATGTTATTTAATCAGGCTTTGGAAGCGATTAATTAAGTATAAGCCACCACGTTATAAATGGTCCTTTGCCGGCTATTATTCAGGTTTGACAAATAAAAACCGTGGCATTCATAGTTAGTAAGAATCCTTCTGCTTCCAAACGCTAAATATTCCTTTGCTGATACTAAACAATTAAATATAGAACACGTTACCTGTCTTGATGTGGGCTGCTTTTTTACTGTAAGCGTTTACAGGGCACCGCATCTGCTTTGTTGTCGGGCACTTGAAGTACAGGGAGTACGTCTGCGTACCCTCCGCCTCGCATCTGCAGCACCCTGTAAACGCTTACAGTTGGGTGGGTTGTGGTAAAACGGAGGACGTTGTAATCCCGTGAACGGTTACAAATTACATTTGGTGTAGAGTAGTATGCAGTTAATTAAATCCCCCAAAGGCGACTGATTTAAGCCCATTTTATAATACAATTGCTGTGTTTTTTCGAACTTCATTACAACTTGGATCTCTTCAAATAATTTACGCCCGTAGACTCTTTCAAGAATATGCAAACCCCGTAGAGGTAACACCATGCCTAAAATATCAAAGACAAATAGATCAAAAATAATAATTTTAGCTGATTTAAAACGTAAAAGCATAGGTGAACTTCATAAAATAGCAAAAGGCCTGGGCGTGGATTCTCCCAGCGGGATGCGTAAACAGGAGATCATTTTTGCTATACTTAAGGCCCAGACCACCAATAGCGGGTCTGTGTATGGCGAGGGTGTGCTGGAGATACTTCAGGATGGATTTGGTTTCCTTCGCAGCCCGGACTACAATTACCTGCCAGGCCCGGATGACATATACGTATCTCCGTCACAAATCAGACGTTTTGCCTTGAAAACCGGCGATACCGTCTCCGGCCAGATCCGTCCTCCCAAGGAAGGGGAACGATACTTTGCCCTGCTAAAGGTAGAATCCCTGAACTATGATGCCACTGAGGCATCCTTTGATAAGGTAATATTTGACAACCTCACGCCTCTCTATCCTGATGAGCGCTTCAACCTGGAGACCGATTCAGACAACTATCCCGCCAGGATAATGGATTTTATGACTCCGATCGGTAAGGGCCAAAGAGGACTTATCGTCGCACCTCCCCGAACCGGCAAGACAATGCTCCTCCAAAATATCGCCAACAGTATCACCAAAAATCACCCTGAGGTCATATTGATTGTCCTGCTCATAGACGAAAGACCGGAGGAAGTCACAGACATGCAACGTCTGGTAAAGGCTGAGGTTATCAGCTCGACGTTCGATGAGCCGGCCCAACGCCATGTCCAGGTCTCCAAAATGGTTATTGAGAAGGCCAAACGCCTGGTGGAACATAAACGCGATGTGGTGATACTTCTGGATAGCATCACCAGACTTGCCAGGGCCTATAACACCGTAGTTCCTCCCAGTGGCAAGATCCTCTCCGGAGGTGTAGACTCCAATGCGCTTCAGAAACCAAAACGCTTCTTCGGGGCTGCCAGAAACATTGAGGAAGGGGGCAGTCTTACAATCATTGCCACTGCCCTTGTGGATACAGGAAGCCGAATGGACGAAGTCATATTTGAAGAATTTAAAGGCACTGGAAACATGGAAATTCATTTAGACAGAAAACTCACTGACAAACGGATATTCCCCTCAATCGCCATCAACCATTCCGGTACCAGGAAAGAAGAATTGCTGCTGCCCGATGACGTGTTGAGTCGAATCTGGCTCTTGCGAAAACTTCTGTCACCTTTAAACCCGGTAGACAGCATGGAATTCCTCCTGGACAAAATGAGGGGGACAGAAAACAACGTCGAGTTTCTGGCATCTATGAACAGATGATATGATAAGTTTTGGTAACCGTTCAAGGGTTCAAAGGTTCAGGGTTCACGGGTTAAGAGCCTGCCCTGGTGCGACATAACGTACGCTTTAGCACATTTCTCCTGAACACTACGCCCGAGGATTCTATGAAAAAGATTGCTAAACCAGGTCTGGGCCAGGGGTTCAGGGGGTTACCGAGAATTTGAACCGTTGATTCGTGAGTTCTTCCTGCCCACTCGCCAAGCTTGCGAGGCAGGCAGGAATGGAGAAGGCATGAGAATAGAAAACAACCATCAACCCGTGAACGGTTACAAACTTTAGTTCACTTTAATCACGATTCCGGTTTATCCAGATTAGAGTATTTTGAACAAAAACACTTTTTGCAGTATAGTTATTTTAAAATAAATGATTATACTGCAAAAAGTCTGTAATATGATTCCGCTCAAAAAGCCCGAGATGCAAGGCGCGAAATTTTCCAGGCATGAGACGTACTTGTCGTACGTCGCAGTGACTGGAAAATTGAAGCAACGCCGCAGATTGGGTTTTTTCAGCGGAATCATAAGTGAGATCTAATAGGAGATATGAAAATATGAAAGAAAAAATCCATCCAAAATACTATAACTGCAAGGTAAGATGTGCCTGTGGTAATGAGTTTGAGATAGGTTCAACCCAGAAAGAGATAAAGGTAGAAATCTGCTCCAAGTGTCATCCATTCTTTACGGGCAAACAGAAACTGGTCGACACCGCAGGGAGAGTGGAGAAATTCTACCGCAGGTATGGTGAGACCGCGGGAAAACAGGCCTGAGTCATCATAACAATAGACCTTTGAATGTTAGCTAAACTTCAAGAATTAGAGAATAGATACCTGGATTTAGAGCAAGAACTCAGCGACCCTGATTTACTGAAAAATCAAAAGAAATATCAGGAGATTGCAAAAAGGCACGCCGATCTGAGGGTAATAGTTCAATCTTACCGCCAGGACCGCGACATACTTAAACAAATCGATGAAAACAAGGTCTTGCTCGATGATCCTGACCCGGAAATCCGGGAACTCGCACAGTCGGAAATTGAGGAACTTGAAGAAAAAAGCAGGGAACTCGAGGAGCAAATAAAACGCCTCCTCCTGCCTAAAGACCCCAATGACGAAAAGAACGTGCTTTTGGAAGTCAGGGCCGGTACGGGCGGAGACGAGGCCGCCCTTTTTGCAGCGGATCTGTTCCGTATGTACAGCCGTTATGCCGAGCACAAGAATTGGAAAGTTGAGGTGCTGAACGCCCATCTGACCGGGGGCGGTGGATTCAAGGAAATTATCGCCCTTGTCGCCGGGGACAGGGTTTACAGCCGTTTAAAGTACGAAAGTGGCACCCACAGGGTCCAGAGGGTGCCTGATACCGAGACCCAGGGACGCATACACACATCGGCCGTCACTGTGGCCGTACTGCCCGAGGCTGATGATGTGGACGTGGATATTGATCCTACTGATCTTCGGATCGACGTTTACCGCGCATCCGGAGCAGGGGGGCAGCACGTCAACAAGACAGAATCCGCAGTACGTATCACCCACCAGCCCACAGGCTTGGTGGTACAGTGTCAGGATGAGCGTTCGCAACATAAAAACAGGGCAAAGGCCATGAAGGTGCTTTATGCCCGTCTGCTGGATCTAAAACGCACAGAACAACAAGCCCAGGTCTCAGATGAACGACGAAGCATGGTGGGCACAGGGGACAGGAGTGAGCGTATCCGCACCTACAACTTTCCCCAAGGCAGGATGACCGACCATCGAATAGGCCTCACCCTTTACCGCCTTGAGACCATAATGGAAGGTGATATAAACGAAATCATAGAGGCGCTGGGCACTCACTATCAGGCGCAGGCCCTGGCCCAAAGCTCAGATGACAATAGCCCAGGCACTCTTCGCGGCCACTAAACAACTCGCGCGCGCCCACATAGAAAACCCGCAACTGGAAGCTGAAATTCTGCTGGCCCACCTCCTGGGAAAAGAACGGATCTGGTTTCACCTCCATCCTGAATTTCTACTTGAAGACCCTATTAATAAACAGTATATGGCCCTTGTTACGCGAAGGGCCATGCACGAACCCACTGCCTTTATTTTGGGGCAGCGGGAATTCTGGTCTCTTCCTTTTCGCGTAACCAGGGATACTCTGATACCCAGACCTGAGACCGAGTTGATTGTGGAGATGGCCCTTGCCCTTGTGAAGCAGGAAAGATGGCACAGGCCCTTTATCCTGGACCTGGGTACTGGTAGCGGCATACTGGCAATAACACTTGCCTACGAAATCCCAAAAGCCGCTTTAGTGGCAACAGACAGGTCATTCCCTGCGCTGATCGTAGCACAACAAAATGCAGAGAGACACGGAGTAAAATCAAGAGTTAGCCTGGTACAGGCAGACTGGATCAATCCCCTCAGATCGTGTGAAACCGGCATTTCCCCGCGTGAAAAAGGAATGGCAGTTGCAAACCAGGGATTTCATCTGGTTGTCAGCAACCCACCTTACGTGGCCAATAAGGACAAAAGGCTCCTGGCAAAAGAAATATTCAAACATGAACCAACAGGGTCGCTCTTCAGCGGAAAAGATGGACTTGAGGATATTGGAAAACTTATCAAAGCCGTTCCCCAAGTACTTCGCAAAGAAGCATGGTTTATCTGTGAAATTGGATGGAATCAGGGAAAACAGGCCATTCAGATGACCAGAGATACCAGAATGTATAAATGCGCAGAGATCAGACAAGACCTGTCAGGCAAGGATAGGGTCTTGATAGCAAAGAGGGTCTGAAGTACAGAATCCTGGCCCAGAGGACCAGACTTTGAGTTCGCCCCTGAAAAGTGCTTTTTATGATAAGTTTGAAGTGCCTAAAATTTCTGAAACACAATCACGAAAAATTGAAAACATGAAATAAAACAACATTTAGGCTTTCGTGTCTTCGTATATTCGTGCTATAGATGACTTTCTAACATTATGCGATGGATAATATTAAATAGAATCAAGAATGTGAGCCAATTTTGGTTTGGCGCTATGCTTCTAGTCATATTGGTCTTGGGATGTTCAAATCCCAAAGCCGTAGAACTTAACGGCCTTTCTGTGACATCACCTGGAGTGGCATATCATCCCAGGGCCTTCTTGCCGACGCTTGAGAATCCTGGTCCGACACGGCAACAGGTCATCGCGGATCTCCGGTTGCTCAGAAAAAATGGTTTCCAGAGTCTTGTGACCTATGGTGCGGGCAGCACGATGGGCTGCATACCAGGAATCGCTCGTCAGGAAGGCTTTGACGGATTGGTGATAATGGGCATATGGGATCCTCTCTCTGAACAGGAATGGAGAAATGCTCTAGCTGAAGCCCCCTTTGTAGATGGATATTGTTTGGGAAACGAAGGATTGGGAGTTCGCTATAGCCCGGATGAATTGGCGTCGAAAATGACGGAATTAAGACGGTTGACTGGTCGCCCAGTAACGACTTCAGAGCCCGTGGCCAGCTATTTGGAAGGACCTTATCGCGATTGGCTGCTAGTCAATTCGGATTGGCTCTTTCCCATCGCCCATCCATTCCTGGCAGACCAAGGGACCCCCGACGGCGCCGTGGATTGGGTTGTGGCTCTGTATGACTACCTGACTGCCACCTCGGGACGCCAAGTTATAATCAAGGAAACAGGTTTTCCCAGCGCAGGCTCGAAAATATGTAGCGAGGAAATCCAGCTCTCATTCTTTAGGGTACTGAGAACTAAGGGAATACAGTTTTTCTATTTCGAAGCCTTTGACCAGCCCTGGAAGAAAGGAATAAGGCAGCATGAGGTTGAGGCCCATTGGGGACTGTTCCGCGCAGACAGTACACCGAAAAAAATAATTTCATGGTTTGCCAACCTAACACTCCGGTCAGAATGATAATTCCACGATTTGTAATAATAGCACTGTTGTTGGCGGCAGGCCTTCTTTTTTCTACTCAGACTGCCAGCAGTTCAGTGGGGAGTGGAACGAGCATTGTTGCCTTATTCGGGGGAGCAAGTGACGACACCGGCTCAAGAGAGTGGGTTGAACTTGTTGGCACCCATGGCTTGCTCTGTGGACGACCAAAGCATAAATCCATTGAACTAATTGCAGTGTATGCGCCGGGCTGTGATAAAGGGCATTTGATTCTCCGGGAGCTAGAGATCTCGGAGGGGAAAACCTTTTTCTCATTCAGCGTGCCGGCTTCCCTGTTGAAGAAGACTGCCAGGGCTACAATCCACGTGAAGGGCCATAACAAAGATTTGGTACTACTCGAATACGCGCAGGGAAGCTGGAAGAAACGAAGGCCACTTCGGTTCAGTGTGGCTGCGGATGACGGATATGAAGACTTGCTGGTTTTCTCAGTGGAGGGGCTTGGCTTATACTGCCTTCAGGAACGGGATTTGCCTGTTTCCTCTGCCTCTTCCGTCATCTCAAACGATTCGTCTGCAAGCTCGCTCTTGGGCGGAGACGTTTATCGCGGCCTGTTGCCCTTGATATTGTCTGTAGTAGCACTCGTTGTTTGTTGGAGCATTTCGCGCTGGATTTACAGGACGGAGCAGTATGCTGGCAAGTAACGTAAACATGGCATGGCCTGCGATCATCCTCTTGGTTACTCAATTCCTGATGCTTGCTGTATTCACTTTTTTTGCATTTTTCAATTATCTCTATGGAATTGCCAGTCTATGGAAACAACGTGTCCGGCGAACACAACCCTCGGGAAAGAGGGTTGCAGTCGTCATCGTTGCTTTCAATGAAAAGTATGTGCTGGAAAAAACGATTCGTGCATGCGAATGCCTGAGCTATCCAAACAAGCTCATTTTGCTGGGGGATGATTCAACGGATCCCCAAGTAGTAGAACGGCTTCGCAGCTTTGCCGTATCCCGGGGTTGCAAAAAAGTTCTGAGACATCCATTCTCCCAGGAAATGAATGAGGGTTATGAACTGTCACGGAAAGAACCCATCGAGATTTGGGAATCACGCGATTTTGTCTTTTTTCATAGGCCTAGCAATGCCGGGTTCAAAGCAGGGAACCTTGATAAGGTTCTTCGCTATCTCGCAAGCCGCAATATCGACTTTATGTACCTGCTCGATGCGGATTGGCATCCTCAGCAGGACGCTCTTGAAAGGACTCTGGAGGTTATCGAGGCCCATGAAGATGTGGCCTTTATTCAGACGAAACGCCTCTCTTTTCCGACCGGGATGAACTTGTTTCAAAGGTATTTGACGCTTGTGGAAGAAGGCTGTTACTACATCGACTTCGAAGGACGCCAAGTACTCGGCCATCCGATTTTGTTTTCTGGTTGCTGCACACTGTTTCGGTTAGACGCCGTCACACGGGTCGGCGGATTCTCGCCCGGCCATCTAACCGAGGACTTGGACCTCACAGATCGACTATGGTTAGACGGATGGAAGGGAATCTATCTGGGGGATGTAATCAACCATGGGGAGGTGCCATTCACTTACGATCATTATCGAAGGCAACAGGAACGGTGGGCAGCCGGTTCTGCGAGGGCACTTAGGGATTTCTTCCGGCCGATTATTAGGACCAAGAAGTTCGGGTGGTTTGAGAAGCTATCCGCTATCCGGCAAAACGCCTATTACACAACAACTCTGCTGACAGGATCAGCGATTTTGCTGGGGATGACGACTGTTTTGTTTTTAGCACTGGCTTGGGGTACTTATTCGGCAGAGTACTACCTATACGTCATGGAAACTTTAAAGACCCCATTTATTATATTGCTCTACTTCTGCATCCTATCCAACTTTGTCGAGCCGTTGATCATGATTCTGGTTAAAAAGCGCAGATACCGTGAACTCTTCCACCTACCCATGATGGTTTGGTATGCATGGAGTGTTCTCATCGCCTATATCATTGGGAACATCAAGGGGCTATTCGGATTCAAACTCGGTTGGTTTCGCACTCCCAAATTACTCCGCAGTGACGTGGGACATCTTCCGCGTTTGCCGGCTTTCATGCGTACACTCAACCTGTGCACGTGTCTCGCCTTGGTATGCTTATATTTCAGCCAAGGGTGGTTCTTTGGGTGGTTCGACGAATTCGCACTGCTCTGGATTCCGGCCTTTTTGTTGGCCTCCATAAAATAAGACATGGTCCGATGTTATTAAAATACATAGGTGACTTTGAGCTCACAAGCCTTACCTAGCCAAGGGTCTTCGGTTTTTGCATCAGAATAGGATGCAGAGAGGTTAAAAATAAGGGAATTATTCAGAGCTAAGTTCATATATCCTTTAACCCCACCTCCCCATGAAGTGTCTTTAGAGAAATAAGTTCCTGTCCCCTCAATACCTAAACGCAATTTTTCCAACACATCATGCTCTAAATTAGCAATAAAAGAATATGTTTCATAATTGGTAGGAGTCCAATAAAGTGAAGTCTGTTTATCATAATCAAGGAAGGCATATTTAAACCTTAAATCAAGACGGGGGGCCACTAAAAGCCGATAAGATAATTGGGCGTCTCTGGAAACCCTTTTATTCTTATCTGAATAATCGGAAAAGGTAAATCCTCCTTGAAATGACCATTTTTCAAAGAAGTGATAGTCAATACCTGCGCCATAAATGTTGGTTGAAAAATCATCACTAATTGTCGAGATGCTATCGACAATTGGTGTATTATATATATATAAGAGATGGACCTTACCCCTCTCTTTCAAATTAAGAATGGCAGAGGATAATATCGAACTTTCTGTACCGCCATTTGAATAATCATTTGCTGTATAACCTATCTCAACATCCAAATAATTATTAATGTGCTGTCTGATTTTAAAGGAATAGTCATTTCTGTGAATCGTCGGCAGACTTTCTTGCTCAAATTGCCATCGCACAAATCCTACCGATAGGGATGTTTTTTCAAATGGCCCAAACCGGAAATCTCCCCCTCCCCATGTCCTTTTAAAATTATCAGAATCCTCAAAATAACCAGAATTGGCCTGTAAAGATGGGGAGGTGAGGAAATCAATTCTCTCTAATCCTTTCTTCGCAGCCCTATTTGCAGGATAGCTTTTTAAAATCTCTTTATATCTATCAGATGAAGCGTTCCAGTGCCATTGCCACTGCTCCATTTCCGCCAAACCTGATAGTGCACCCATATTTTTGGGGTCTTCATCTAAAATTTGATGATAAATTGCCCTTGCTTTTGGGTAATCCCCTTTTAAGGCGTATACTCGGGCTATCCCAAATTTAGCCCCCAAATTCGTTGGTTCCAATATAATTATTTTCTCATAAGAACCCATTGATTCGTCATATCTTTTGGCCCATGACAACACTTCTCCCAACCTGTATAAGGCATCAATATCATAGGAATTTTCTGCTACAATATCATTATATATTTTAATAGCTTCATCATACTTTCCTCTATATCCGCAAGCCTGAGCTAAGAGCATTTTTGTTTCATGGTCTTCTGGATTTAGATTAAAAGCTGTTTCTAGTGTGTTGTTTGCCTTTTTAAACTCCTTTTTTTCAAGATATACCCATCCTAATTTTTTACAGGCTAAAGCATTTTTGGGTTCATCATGGATAACATGTTCAAGTTCCATAATAGCTTTATCAAATAATACGGATTTTTCTTCCTCTCTTGCTTGCCATGCATATACTTCGCCCAATCTAATTCTAACTTCATTATTATCAGGTTCTAAATTTAATATCTCTTTGTATTCCTGTATCGACTTATCAAGTTGTTTGTTTGTACTGTATGCATTTCCTAGTGCCATCAAAGTCTCAGAATCATTAGGTTCAATTAGCAATGCTGCTGTTAACTGTGCAATTCCTAAGTCTGTTTCTCCTGCGTTGAGGTAAGATAAACCAAGTTTTTTATTTGTCTGAAAATCAGCGGGATTTTTTGCCAATGCCTGTTTAAATTCTTCAATGGCTTCTTTGTGTAGACCTTTTAAAAAGAACTCTTCCCCTTTCTGAAAATGGGATATGGTTTCAGTATCCTTCTTTTCATCTGCGCAGATTGGATTTGGCAATAAAACAAAACAATATAGAATCATTGTGATAACAATACACACCTTAATTTTTGAGCATTGGGAATATTCTAATATTATGTTCATAATATTGCCCTTCCTTATTTGCGGACAGTTCCTTAGCATATTGTACGCATAATTATATGCGCCGACAAAGGAGAAGCCAGACGGCCTCCGTTCTGGAAAATCGTAGGTTGTATTAACAAATATACACATATACAACACAAAAGAAACGTCGGCAAGATGTTTGTCCGGGGTATTATGGCCGCTCCGGCTAAAATGTTTTAAGATTTCACAAAGACTCCGGCGGACCATTGAATCTTTTCCGTACTTTGTGTTTAATTAATACATGGACGTTATCGAAATCTGGCACTGGCTGAATGACCCGGACAATCGAGCAAGAGTTCTCCTCATCGCCACCATTTCATTCGCCATTGTGGTTGGCCTATGGGCACTTTTCAGGGCTAGACGTCCATCAAAACCTCAGCAACTTACTACTCAGCATATTATCAATATCAAGGGAATCCTGCCGGAACAATTTCAACGCATTGCCGAAGAACTTTGTGTTACTGAAGCCGTACTAAATAAATTTTTCAAAATCCTGGAAGAAAAACAGGTTCCCTCAGAAGACCTCGATCATACTCTCCGCGGAATTGCTCAACGATACAAAAAACTCGATAAAGAACTGGATGCCTTACACTCTGATGATTTAGTCATGGTTAAACTTAAGAAAGTAGCAAGCAAGACTTTAAAAGCTGGTTATTTCGAAGCAACTGAGCAACTTCTTAACGAAGCCGGCGACAGAGATCTTGAAGCAGCGCGAAGTCTTAAAAAAACCGCTGAAAATCGTTTTCTTTCAGCAGCTATCTCCAAAGCAGAAAATGGGGATTTGAAGTGGGTCCAGTTAGACTACTGTGCGGCTGCCGAATATTACCAAGAGGCTGTTGAATTATTACCAAGGCGGTATAATGAACAATTGGCCGACTATCTAAACGCAGCCGGGCTAGCCTATAACAAAGCGGGCCGTTACTCAGAAGCAGAGCCGCTCTATTATCGATCCCTCAATGTCAGGAAGAAGGTCCTTGGCCTGGAACATCCGGATGTGGCCGCAAGCCTGAATAACCTGGCGGAACTATACTGTAAGCAGGACTATTACCCAGAAGCTGAGCCGCTCTATAAGCGATCCATCGAGATCAGGGAAAAGGTCCTTAGCCAGGAACACCCGGATGTTGTCATGAGCCTGAATAACCTCGCGGGATTCTATGATTCCCAGGGCCGTTACTCAGAAGCAGAACCGCTTTATAGGCGATCCCTCAGGGTCAGGAAAAAGGTCCTTGGCCCGGAACACCCGGATGTGGCTGCAAGCCTGAATAACCTGGCGGAACTATACTGTAAGCAGAGCCATTACTTAGAAGCAGAGCCGCTTTATAAGCGTTCCCTGGAGATCAGAAAGAAGGTCCTTGGCCCGGAACACCCGGATGTGGCCGCAAGCCTGAATAACCTGGCGGAACTATACCGTAAGCTGAGCCATTACCCGGAAGCTGAGCCGCTTTATAAGCGATCCCTGGAGATCAGAAAGAAGGTCCTTGGCTTGGAACACCCGGATGTTGTCACGAGTCTGAATAATCTGGCGGAATTCTATAATTCCCAGGACCGTTACCAAGAAGCAGAGCCGCTTTATAAGCGATCTTTGAAAATCATGGAGAAGGTCCTAGGCCCGGAACATCCACATATGGCCACAAGCCTGAATAACCTGGCGGAACTATACCGTAAGCAGGGCCATTACCCGGAAGCAGAGCCGCTTTATAAGCGATCCCTGGAGATCAGAAAGAAGGTCCTTGGCTTGGAACACCCGGATGTTGTCACGAGTCTGAATAATCTGGCGGAATTCTATAATTCCCAGGACCGTTACCAAGAAGCAGAGCCGCTTTATAAGCGATCTTTGAAAATCATGGAGAAGGTCCTAGGCCCGGAACACCCGGATGTTGTCACGAGTCTGAATAATCTGGCGGAATTCTATAATTCCCAGGACCGTTACCAAGAAGCAGAGCTGTTCTATAAGCGATCTTTGAAAATCATGGAGAAAATCCTTGGCCCGGAACATCCACATGTGGCCATAAGCCTGAATAACCTGGCGGAATTCTATAATTACCAGGACCGTTACCAAGAAGCAGAGCCGCTCTATAAGCGATCTTTGAAAATCATGGAGAAAATCCTTGGCCCGGAACATCCACATGTGGCCATAAGCCTGAATAACCTGGCGGAATTCTATAATTACCATGGCCGCTCCCCAGAAGCAGGGCCACTCTACAGGCGATCCCTGGAGATCAGGATGAAGGTCCTTAACGTGGAACATCCGGATGTTGCCACAAGTCTGAATAACCTGGCGGAATTCTATGATTCCCAGGAAACCGTTACCCAGAAGCAGAGCCGTTTATAAGTGTTCCTTAAAAATTATAGAGAAGTAAAAGAGCCGGATTAAACCCGGCTCTTTTATACGATTAAATCAGATTATCAGTGACGTCTGCGTCGGGCCTTACGACGTCTGCGTTCAGCTTCCTGCATCTTACGTCGTTTTTTTACACTCGGTTTTTCGTAAAAGCGACGATTCTTCAATTCCCGCTGAAGCCCGTCAAGCTGCATCTTTTTCTTCAGCACCTTAAGGGCCTTTTCCAGGCTTTCCTGGACTTCTACCACTATCGCCAAGGGTATCCCCCCTTCCTGTTTTGGATTAACTGAATCACTATATCTTCCTTCAATACAATATGTCAACGTACACAAGCAAATTTTCACTCCTCAAAAGATAGAAAAGAAAGACGAGCATTTTTGTATTGCGTTTTTATACCCAGGTCCTAATCTAGTATCTGAACGAAAAAGCCGTTCAGACACAATTTTGAATTCAAAAAGGAAGTAACCTTAATATGTTAATTGTCCATAACCTAAATCGAGAAAACAAAATTTGGGGGTTCCGTTCAGGCACTAGTTAATCATGGCAAACAGAACCAGATGCATCATGTTCCAGGGAACAGGCTCAGGTGTCGGGAAGAGTGTGCTTGTTGCAGCTTTCTGCCGGGTACTTTGGCAAAAGGGCTTGAGGGTTGCGCCTTTTAAGGCCCAGAACATGGCACTTAATTCCTTTGTTACTCTCGACGGCCTTGAAATGGGAAGGGCTCAGGTTTACCAGGCAGAGGCTTGCGGGCTATTACCCGATGTCCGCATGAACCCCATACTGCTCAAGCCCACCGGCGACTCCCAATCGCAGGTAATCCTCATGGGAAAACCAGCAGGAAATCTCGCTGCCCGATCCTATTATTCAAGCTATCAAAAAAATTTGAAAGTAGTCAGGCAGGCCTTTGACTCTCTATCCAGGGATTTTGACCTGTTAGTTCTGGAAGGGGCCGGAAGTCCGGCTGAAATCAATCTCCAGGCCACCGACCTCGTGAACATGGAAATGGCAGCCCACGCCGATGCACCGGTTGTTATTGTCGGCGACATAGACAGGGGAGGTATTTTCGCCTGGTTCAAAGGCACCTATGACCTTATACCTGATAGACACAGGGCCAGAGTTTCAGGCTTCATAATCAACAAATTTCGCGGAGACATATCACTCCTCAGTCCGGGGATTGCCCAGTTTCAACAGATTATTCCCCTTCCTGTCTTCGGCGTGCTTCCCTGGTTCAATGACATAGCGGCAGACCAGGAGGACGGTGTATTTGTACACGCGGTCCCTAAAAAAAATCACCATGGTCCTTTAAAAATTGCCGTAGTGCATCTGCCAAGGATCAGCAACTTTACGGACTTTGCCCCCCTGGCCTTTGAGAAAGATGTTGTTCTGTCTTTTGTCCGACGGCCTGGGGAATCAGGCAGATGCGATTGTCTAATAATCCCAGGCACAAAAAATACCCGCTCTGACCTGAATTTCTTAAAGGATACCGGCTGGGACGTAACAATTCATGAAAAAGCAAAGAATGGAACAGTAATTATGGGAATCTGCGGTGGATACCAGATGCTGGGCATGAAAATAAGAGACCCGGACGGGGTGGAAGGACAACAAGGGTCATCATCCGGCCTGGGACTGCTTCCTGTAGTCACTGACATGTGCGGTAAAAAAAAGCTGTCCCGGACGGAAATCACGCTTGATCTGCCGTCGCTTTTCCCTAATCCTTTAACAGTCAAGGGCTATGAAATCCACATGGGGGTGACCCGTGCCGAAGGATCATTTATACCTTTAGGCCCCGGCCTCGGTGCAGATATCGGGGCTGCGAGTGAAAATATGATGACCGTCGGCATATACCTACATGGCCTGTTCGAAAATGATTCCTTCAGAAGATATTTCCTGGACTTTCTGCGTACGAGACAAGGCCTTGAGCCGGCAAAAAAAGTCGTCTCCTACAGCGCCTTTCGCAAAGAGCAGTTGGATCGTCTGGCCGGCTGGATCTCAGATAATGCCGACATTCCCGGCTTACTCTCCCTTATGGGCCTGTAATGCTCCTATCGCACTCTTGGCCATTTATTCTGGAACCCGGAGCCATCGGAATTCTTGCCATGGCCTTTGCTATGGACCTGATCATAGGAGACCCGGAAAGATTACTCCATCCGGTACGTTTTATCGGCCAAGCCATCACATCAGGAGAATCTCCGGCGCGGAATCTGCCGCTTGGAGAAAAAACGCAGGGCGCTGTCCTGGCCATTCTCCTTACTTTGAGTGTTTTTATAACAGTAGATCTTGGCGTTAACATTTCAGGTCATGTCTCCGGGCTGCTCCAATGGTTTATATCCGCCATACTGCTCTATTATGGACTATCATTAAAATGTCTCGGTGATGAAGCCATGTCGGTCAAGAAAGCACTGGTTGAAAATG
>CBETWD010000028.1:0-19472 GCA_965539945.1 uncultured bacterium | reverse complement strand
TCGTGCCTGGACACCCTGTCTATGCAGCCTTCAATGCCCACATCGGCACCAAGGTGGGTACCTGCTGGCGGAGTATCTCCATAAGAATCAGTGCCCTGTCTTCCCCTCTGGCTGCCTGAAAAATCCCCTCAATATATTCCAGATTTTCTAGAACCACAGATACTCTATCACCCGGCTTGAATGTGGACCCCTGAGATCCAAAAAAAATAAGACCGCTTTCATCCTCACGGACACGCAGGCCTTCAACAACCCAGTCCGGCACGGGCGGATAATACTCACCGAAACGAACAGGACCTATTGACCCGATAGTACTCCCAATAGTATTCCATCTACGTTCTTCTATGGATAGATGCAAAAAAACATAACCAGGAAATAATGGACGAGGGACCTTGTCAATCCTGCGCGCATGCCGTCGAATTGTGAGAATACGAGGCAAATAGACAATAAAATCTTGTTGTTCGTAATGTTTCCTTGCAATCTGCTCTTTTCTTGGTTGAGTTCTGATCGCAAACCATTCTCGGTTCACTTATCGTCCTCCGATTTGAATTTCCAATAAATTAGCGGGCAGAGCATTGCTCGGAAAGAACTTTCAGTTTTTAGGTACTTGAGAATCTCGGATGGATAACGACCTACTTTGCAATTTCCACCTGTTCCCTGATATTATTAAGCATTTTCGGCCCAATACCCTTAACGTTCAAAAGTTCATCCACTGTCTTAAATGAACCATGCTCATCTCTGTATTTTATTATGGCGCTTGCCTTGGCCGGGCCGATTCCGCTTAGGGATTCAAGGGCGGCCTTATCCGCAGTATTAAGATTTATTGCCGCAAAGGCGGAAATGAATAGAAAAAGAACCAGAACAATAGATGCCAGAAGACTTTTTAACATTTATACTACCTCCATTGAAAATGAATTCCTCCGAAAGCTCCACCCACTTGGCAAGCTTATCGATACTTATGATAAAAAAGTTTAATCAGAAGAATCATTCGCAAAACTAATGAGGTGCATGAATCTCAGGCTGCTGCTCCTGCTCTGTAAACCAACATGGTGTCTCTGAGGGACTTGGTCCGCCCGCAAACAGGCTATCCGGATCTTCAAGGACAAGGGCGTATTTTAACACGTCATCCATATGCTCAATCGACTGGATATGAATAGCGCGCGTCACCTTGGCAGGAATTTCTTTTAATTCTCTCTCGTTTTCCTTTGGCATTAAAACATGTTCAATACCACCGCGTCTCGCTGCAAGGAGTTTCTCTTTAAGACCACCTATCGGGAGTATCCTTCCCCTCAAAGTGATCTCCCCTGTCATAGCCACATTGTGCCTGACAGGAATCTTTAACAGGGCGGACGCTATTGCTGTGGCAATGGTGATACCCGCCGATGGGCCATCTTTGGGTATGCCGCCCTCGGGTACATGTACGTGAATATCAACTTTTTGATAAAAATCCCAGGGCAGCCTGAACTCATGGGCCCTTGAACGTACATAACTCATAGCTGCATGGGCAGATTCCTGCATGACATCTCCCAGCTTCCCTGTAATGGTCAGCTTACCCTTTCCGGGCATAAGGACGGCCTCTATCTGAAGCAGGGACCCTCCGGTTTCGGACCAGGCAAGACCGGTAGCCACACCTGTCTGTGCGCTCTCTTCTGTCTGCCCGAAACGATAACGGGGGACGCCGAGGTACTTATTAAGAGACGACTGGTTGACCTTGATTACCTGGTTCTTCTCTCGATTGCGTACTACTTCCATAGCCACCTTGCGGCAGATTGAAGCCAAAAAACGCTCGAGGTTTCTTACGCCGGCCTCTCTGGTGTAAGAACGAATTATATCTAAGATGGCTCCATTACTTATCTGGAGCCGTTCAGGCTTCAGACCATGGGCTTCAAGCTGCCTTGGGAGCAAGTAACCATTTGCTATCTCCAGTTTTTCCTCCTCGGTATATCCAGGGAGTTCTATGATTTCCATTCTGTCCTGTAAGGGTAAAGGGACGGTATGAAGGGCATTTGCAGTTGTGATAAACATCACCCGGGAAAGATCATAATCCAGGTCCAAATAATGATCATTAAAAGCAAAGTTTTGCTCTGGGTCCAGGACCTCCAGGAGGGCAGATGCAGGATCTCCACGGAAGTCTGAACTCATCTTATCCACCTCATCTATGCAAAACACGGGGTTGTTGGACTTGGCTTTTCTGAGCGACTGGATGATTTTCCCAGGCATTGCGCCAATATATGTCCGCCGGTGACCGCGGATTTCCGCCTCATCCCTCACACCTCCGAGGGAAAGGCGCACAAAATTCCTCCCCAGTGCCCGGGCCACGGATCTCGCAAGCGAGGTTTTCCCAACGCCGGGAGGTCCGACCAGACACAGGATCGGCCCTTTCATCTTTTTAACCAGGCTCTGAACAGCCAGATATTCCAGAATCCGCTCCTTGGGTTTTTCCAGGCCATAGTGGTCTTCGTTGAGGATTTGCTCTGCTTTAACTATGTCATGTTTGTCCCTGGTCTTCTCAAACCAGGGGAGCACTAGTATCCAGTCAATATAATTCCTCACCACAGTGGCCTCGGCGGACAAGGGGGCCATCATCTTAAGCTTCTTGAATTCCCGCCGGATCTTGGCCGCTGCCTCCCTGGTGAGACGCTTGCGTTTTATACGGCGCTCAAGATCTTTTAGCTCGGCCTGAGAGTCCTCTTTCTGACCCATCTCCTTTTGAATGGCCCTGATCTGCTCATTGAGATAATAGTCCTTCTGATTTTTTTCCATCTGCTTCTTAACGCGCTCTTTTACCCGCTGTTCCATCCGAACGACTTGGATCTCAGAACGCATGAGTTCATAAAGCCGTTCAAGGCGTCTGCCGGGATGGATCTGCTCCAGCAGGGACTGTTTATCATGGACCTTAAGCGGTATGTGAGAAGCAATGGTATCTGCCAATCGGGAAGGATCCGTTATGGAAAAAATAGAAAGGGCCACTTCAGGGGGGATCTTCTTGTTATATTTTGCATACTCCTCAAAGGCACTAACCGTGACTCGTATAAGGGCCTCTATCTCAGGTGAGCGGTCTGATATTTGTGGCAAGGGCTCTGCCTCCACCACAAAATGTTCCTGATTGGGAAAATAATTTTTGATCTCGGCCCGTCGTTTACCCTCTATCAGGGCCTTGACCGTGCCATCAGGCAGACGAAGCAACTGGAGTATTGTGCCCAGAGTTCCTATCCGATAGATGTCCTTCTCTTTGGGATCATCCACCTTGGCATCCCTTTGGGCAGCTAACAATATTTCCTGCTCCAAAGTCATGGCCTGCTCTATGGCATCTACCGACTTATCACGCCCGACAAAAAGAGGAACCACCATATGCGGGAAAAGGACAATATCGCGAAGGGGTAAAAGTGAAACCGTCAAACTTTTCTTTTTTTCACTCATAAGTCATAACTCGTGAATCGTTATTAATCATATCAATAACTTTAGGCACTTATAACTTTAGCTCACTTTAGGCACTTATTGATGCCTTGGCCTGGGGTTCGTAGAGAAGTATAGGCTCTGACTTATTGAGGATTACATCCTCACTTATCACGCACTCCTTAACACCTTCCCTGGATGGAAGCTCATACATCACATTCAACATGGCCTGCTCCAGAATAGCCCGCAGCCCCCGGGCCCCTGTCTTTCTCTTTGTCGCCTCCTGAGCAATGGCCCTTATTGCCCCATCGGTAAAGTGGAGATCAACATCATCCATTGCAAAAAGCTTCTGGAACTGCTTCACCAAAGCGTTTCTGGGCTCACTGAGGATCTTCACCAAGTCATCTTCATTCAGTTCCTCCAGGGTCGCAACAACAGGAATTCTGCCAACGAACTCCGGGATCAGCCCATATTTTATTAGGTCTTCCGGCTGTATCTCCTTGAGAATCTCACCCAACGGAAGATCCCGTGCACCCTGAACATCCGCGCCAAAACCTATGGAGAACTTGCCCTTTCGTGCCTTCACAATAGAATCCAGACCCACAAAAGCACCACCGCATATAAACAGTATATTAGTAGTATCAATCTTAACAAAGTCCTGCTGGGGATGTTTACGCCCACCCTTTGGGGGCACATTGGCCACTGTACCTTCTATGATCTTCAGAAGTGCTTGTTGAACACCCTCTCCTGACACATCTCTTGTAATAGAGGCGCTGTCTGACTTTCTTGCGATTTTATCTATCTCATCTATATATACGATCCCACGGCTTGCAAGCTCCACATCGTAGTCAGATGACTGCAAAAGGTTCAGTATAATATTTTCCACATCCTCCCCTACATAGCCTGCCTCTGTCAGTGTAGTAGCGTCTGCCAATGTGAATGGTACATTAAGGATCTTAGCCAAAATCTGAGCTAAAAGGGTCTTTCCGCTGCCGGTTGGCCCAATAAGTACAATGTTGCTTTTCTGGAGTTCCACATCCTCCATACCGATCCCGGAGTCGATACGTTTGTAATGGTTGTGTACCGCAACAGAGAGAATCTTCTTGGCCATCTCCTGGCCAATAACATACTCGTCCAGAAGGGCCTTTATTTCAGCGGGTTTGAGGATCTTGTTCTCTGCACTGCCAACCTCGTCTTCCCCGTCATATTCCTCGGCTATTATATCATTGCAGAGTTCTATACATTCATCACAAATGTATACACTCGGGCCGGCTATGAGCTTTTTTACCTCTTCCTGACCCTTTCCACAGAATGAGCAGTGTAAACCACCCTGGTTTTCAAAATCTTTCGTCTTAGCCATTCGGCTTATCCTCCTGGGGAGTGATATCACGTTTTACAATGACTTCATCTATAAGGCCATACTCCACGGCCTCTTCCCCGCTCATAAAAAAATCTCTCTCAGTATCCTCCTGAATCTTTTCAAAAGGCTGACCGGTGTGGGCCGCAAGAATCTCATCTAACTTCTGTCGCAGCCTCAAGATCTCTTTGGCATGGATATCAATATCTGTTGCCTGGCCCTTAAATCCCCCCATGGGCTGATGGATCAGGATTCTTGCGTTGGGAAGGGTATAACGTTTACCCTTAGCGCCTGCAGCAAGAAGCATCGCGCCCATACTGGCTGCCTGGCCAAGGCAAAGTGTGCTTACATCAGGTCTGATATATTGCATGGTGTCATAAATAGCTAAACCCGCAGTAACCATCCCGCCGGGTGAATTTATATAAAGTGTTACGTCCCTTTTGGGATCTTCCGCTTCCAGAAAAAGAAACTGGGCTATAATAAGGCTGGCTATTTCATCATCGACTACGCCTCCCAAGAATACTATGCGCTCTTTAAGAAGGCGCGAATATATATCATAGGCCCTCTCGCCCCTGGGACTCTGTTCTATAACAATAGGTATCAGCGGCATTTAATCAACCTCCCGAGATGCCGGCTTTACAACCGCCTGTTTCAAAAGAAAATCCACGGTCTTTTTTGCTCGCAACTTGGGAAGAACGTTCTGCACCACTGCGGCCTGTAACTGCTCCTTATCCACACCAAGTTGTTGGGATTGGCTTTCCATGTAATTAGAATATTCGGAAACCTCGTCATGGTCCACGGCAATGTTTTCTGCTTCGGCAATCTTGTCTAAAATGATTTCGGTCTTCACTTGGCTAACAGCGTCTTCCCGCATCTTCACGCGGAGCCGATCCTCCGACATCCCGGCTCTCTCAAGATCCATACCCCGTTCCTGAAGGTGACCTATCACGTTATCCACCATTTGTGTAAGCTTGGCATCAATCAGTCTCTCAGGTATAGGAAAATCCACCTGTTCCCTCAATTGTTCCAGGAATTGCTGTCTCAGACTGCTTTTTGCGCCCTTCTGCTTGTCTATCTCCAACTGTTTAGCCAGACGAGCCCTCAAGTCTTCAACGGTCTTGATGTCTGCTCCGATTTTTTTGGCAAAATCGTCGTTCAGCTCGGGCGATATTCGCTTTTTTATGTCTTTTAACACCACCTTGAATTGGACAGTTTTGCCGGCAACCTTTGCGTTTAAAGCGTCCTCAGGATAGCTGACCTCAATAGATTTCTCAGGACCTTTAGTCGTTCCCGGCAGTTGTTCCTCAAACACGGAATTGAAATAGCCGGCGCCGACTTCCAGATAATAATTTTCTTCCGAAAGGCCATCCACAGGCTCGCCATCTATCTCCCCCACATAATCAATTACAGCGAGATCCCCCTTCTCTACAGGGCGGTCTTCTCCCACAGATTCTACTGTTGCAAAATGGCGTAGCAGAGCCTCAAGTTGCTCCTGGATCTCCTCTTCACTTACCTCCACCAGGGGCTCTTCCAGTTCAAGGCCCTTATATTTTGGCACTTCGAATTGAGGCCAGAGGTCCAGGAGGGCTGAATAAGAAAAAGCATCAGCGGCCTTTAAGGGAGAGGTTGAATCCAACTGGGGATCAAGTACCAACTCCACGTTTGCCTCCTTAAGGGCATCGGGCAGGCTATCTTTAATAAGCTTCTCAAGCACCTCATTTTCCACTTGTGGACCGTATTGACGCTCCAGTATGCTGCGAGGGGCCTTGCCCTTTCTGAAACCCTTAACATTTGCTCCCTTTTTCAGTTGATTGTACGCGCTGTCAAACTCCTTAGATACCACGTCAGCAGGTATTTCTACTGAGAGACGTTTCTGAATAGGACCCATGTCTTCGACTGTAACCTTCATTAAATTCTTACCTTTCTTTACAAGTTCAATAGTGAAATTAGAAATTGGAAATTGGAAATTGGACAAAAAATGGATTAATCAGCTTCAGCTCTAATTTCAAGTTTCTAATTTCTAATTTCTAATTTCCAGTTTCGGCATCCAGCATTCGATTCTATAATACACCCTTTTGGGGAATAAGTGTAAACCGACGAATGAAGGATGCCTAGTTCATTTATTTAATATCTTTAAAGAGAAAAATAAAGAAAATAAAAATCCCGTCAAGGGCTAACGGCAAGTATACGAGACTATTTAAAAAAATAAGTTCTCTGGTGCGAGAGGCGAGAGTTGAACTCGCATAGGTTTAAGCCCGCTGGATCCTAAATCCAGTGCGTCTACCATTTCCGCCACTCTCGCACAAGGAACGCTGAAATAATTTAATAAAAGTAAAAATTGAAGTCAAGAAATCATAAGTAAATACAGTAAAAAGTGAACTAGCAATATTTGCCTTGTACTTGTTTTTTTACTACAGACAAAGATCTAAAATCCAAATAAGCTAAAAAAGGAGATCTTATCAGAATGGAACGTACATTATCTATCATCAAGCCGGACGGCGTGTCTCTGGGCCTTATCGGTAATGTCATCAAACGCTTTGAAGGTGCCGGGTTTCGGATAGCTGCCATGAAAATGATATACTTAAGCAAAAAGGAAGCAGAAGGCTTCTATGCAGTTCATAGAGAGAGGCCTTTTTTCCAAAGCCTCACTGATTTCATGTCCTCTGGACCAATAATAATCATGGTCCTTGAGGGTGAAGACGTAATCCAGCGCAACCGGGAACTCATGGGTGCCACAAACTACAAAGAAGCAAAGCCTGGGACTATAAGGGCTGATTTTGCCACGGACATTGAACAAAACATCGTACATGGCTCCGATGCCCCTGAGACCGCTGCCACCGAGATAGCCTATTTCTTCAGCAGTTTGGAAATAGTGGGATAGTCAAAGAATAACGAATGGAAAGGGATCTCATCGCTAAGATACAACGTCTTGCAGGAGCACCAATAAAGGATCCCTCTGTATTGGTGAGCATAGGCGATGACTGCGCCGTGGTAGCCCCAAGTCCTGATTGCCATCTAATAATCACCACTGATACACTTGTTGAGTCAATTCACTTTGACCTTGACTATTTTGATCCATGGCACCTGGGTAGAAAGACAGCGGCGGTTAATCTGAGCGATGCAGGGGCTATGGGGGGAAATCCCCGCTGGGCCTTTCTAAACCTGGCTGTGCGTGCAGGACTGACTGACAGATTTTGGGATAGTTTCTCTAACGGACTGATATCACGTCTATCCGAATATGGGGTAAGCCTGGTCGGGGGAGATACAGTAAGTGCCCCGGACCGGCTCTCACTCAGCCTTACCTTGATTGGAGAAGTAAAAAAGGGGAAATGGCTGAGCCGCAGTCATGCACAGCCGGACGACCTGATTTACTGCTCGGGTAATCTTGGAGAAGCTGCCGCCGGGCTTGAGTTGTTAAGAAAATATAAAGAAAAGAGAAATCCCTTCAAAGGTCGAAAAGGGACATATGGGATCTCAAGGGCTGTTCTAAAACGTCTTGTAAACAAACATCTGGACCCTGAGCCCCGTGTGACGCTGGGACAGGCACTGGCTGCAAACGGCATGGTTCAAGCTGCCATAGACGTCTCTGACGGCATTGCCACAGATCTTGCCCATGTATGTAAAAACAGCAGAGCCGGCGCCGAAGTCTGGGCAAGGGAAATACCGGTTTCCAGGGCCTTAAAAAAAACGGCCGGGATTTTGGGAATATCGCCCTTAGATCTTGCCCTCACAGGAGGTGAAGATTTTGAGCTCTTGTGGACCGTGTCAGAAAAAAAGGAGTCTGAAGTACGAAAAATTGCCGGAGAGATTCTTGGGTACAGACCGTTCCGAATTGGAAAGATAGTACAGGGTAATAGGGTAATTTTAAAAACGTCTCAAGGCTCAAAAGACATTACATATCAGGGTTATGAACACTATATTTGATTCTTATTTAAGTAACCGTTCAGGGTTCAAAGGTTCAAGGTTCAAGGGTTAAGAGGTTCGGGATTTACCGAAAATTTGAACCGTTGATTCGTGAGTTCTTCCTGCCCACTCGCCAAGCTTGCTAGGCAGGCGGGAATGGAAAAGGCATAAGAAAAACCTGATAATCGTTTGGACCACTCGATCTGACATTTGAATATCGAATATCGAACAAGGAATCTCGAATCATGAAGGATGCCGATTTTAAAATCATTTCCTTCGACATTCATAATTCCTTGTTCGATATTCTGCGGTTTGACATCGTATTGTCCCAAACGATTATCAAGGCCGATTAAAGAATCACTAGTGATAAAAAAGAAAATCTTTTATATCCCAATACTCAATCACACCTTGAAGGTCCAGGGACAGTGGGAAAACGGCTTGCTTGTCCGCATCAAGCTTGATTTCGCCGGCAAGCCGGAAAATTGGGCTTCTTCGCCTCTTATTCATAAATTCATAGGAATCCTTGAAGGAAAGTTAAACAGGTCATCAATACCCTTTAAGGCAAAGGGAACAACTTTCCAGAAAACAGTGTGGGATGCAACCTGTCGTATACCCTTTGGAGGGCTGAAATCATATAGTGAGATCGCTTCTGAAGTCGGTTGCGGTTCGCCCAGGGCAGTGGGACAGGCCCTCAAGTCTAATCCGCTCCCCATTATTATACCCTGTCATAGAGTAGTCGGGAAAAAGGGAAACCTTGTTGGCTTTTCATGTGGCCTGGAGATCAAAGCACTCTTGCTGCAATTTGAAGCAAATAAAAAAACTTGCCGATAGGAATAACAGGTAATCTTTTAATAATTGGGGAAACGGCCAACATGTTAGATGAATTTGAAGCACCTCAGCCCAAACTGATCACTTACATCCTGGAAATAATTAATAGCGCTATCCTTGTAGTGGACACCCTTGACCGCATAGTATTTGCCAACAGCAAGGCTGTGATGATGTTCAAGGCGGAGAAAAAAGAACTTGAGGGCAGGCCCCTGGCTGAGATCTTTATGCCGGAAGACCGGGATGTGCTTCTCTCCAACATTCTCAAAATCATCCGCTCCCAAGGTGAATTCGAAGGAGAGGCCATGCTCCACAGGCCGAATGGCTCCAGATTCATGGGGCTTCTGTCAGCCTCATCCTGGCAATGGGAACAAGGCGTAGGAGTGGTCATAACAATCCATGACATAACCAAGCTTAAGAACATTGAGTGGGAACTAAGAAGGTCAGAGCGCATGGTCTTTCTGGGGCGGATGTTGAACGATATCAGCCATCAGATCCGAAATCCGGTACTAACAATCGGGGGATTTTCAAGACGCCTCGCCAGAACAGATCTCCCAAAGCCTGAACATATTCAAGCCATCATGGACGAATCAGCCCGTCTGGAACTCCTGCTGAACACTCTCAATGAATTTATCCAACTGGATAAACCGAACTTAGAGCCTCTTCCTGTTAAATACTTGATCGAGAATATTGAGTCCCATCTGATGGGCCTTGCCGAAAGCCATGGGGCAAAGTGGGTCTCCAAAATTTCTTCTTCTTTGCCGAAGAAAAGGGTTTTGGCGGATCCCAAGATATTTATCAGGGCACTTGAGGCAGTCGTCATCAATGCCTGTGATGCCTATGAGAGTGAAGACACGGAAAAAATTATAGAGTTCCGGGTAAAACCGGTAGACGACGGTCACCTGGCCTGTGCCTTCTGCATAAACGATAGGGGCTCAGGAATAAAACCCACGGTACTCCCAAATATCTTCAGCCCTTTTTTCACCACCAAGACCGGACACATAGGTATGGGGCTTACCTTTGCCCACAGGATAATGGAGGAGCAAGTCGGGAATATAACTATCGAGTCATCACCGGGTGAGGGCACTAGCCTGACTCTTTATCTGTCAAAAGACAGAAGAAGGGAGATAAGGACCAAAAAAATCTAGCCCCGTGAGGCCTCAATAGCCGCAGTCAGCTCCTCTCTACCAACATCATCTGTTATAAGAATTTGACCGATTCCTCGACTCAGGACAAAGTGAGGTCTCCCTGACTTTGCCTTTTTATCATGCCGGAGGAGATCCATCAGCTCTTCTGCAGAGAGGTTTGCCGGAATCGCCTTGGGAAGATTTAATCTGTCCAGAAGCCTGCACAGCCTCTCAAGATCCCCCCCGGGCATTAAACCCTTTGCTACAGAGATCCTTGAAACCACCACCATACCCATGGAAACCGCCTCTCCGTGAGGGATCTGATAGTGTGCTGCGGCCTCCACCGCATGGCCCACAGTGTGACCAAAATTAAGAATACGCCTCAGATCTCCTTCGCGCTCATCAGCAGACACCACATCAGCCTTTATGGAACAAGAGCTAAAGACTATGTGGGCTGTGACATGTGGCTCAAGATTTATTACCTCCCGCCACTTCTTCTCCAGGAAATCAAACAGTTCAGGGCTTTGGATCATTCCATACTTCACTACTTCAGCAAGACCATTTCTGATCTCGGCCTGGGGCAGAGTAGTCAACACCCCTATGTCCGCATAGACTCTTCCGGGCTGATAAAAGGTCCCGAGGAGATTTTTCCCCTCGGGCAGGTCAACCCCTGTCTTTCCTCCTACTGAGCTGTCTACCTGGGCAAGGAGTGTAGTAGGAATCTGCACAAGCGGTATACCCCTCATATAGATGGAGGCAAGAAAACCTGCCACATCCCCAACCACTCCGCCGCCCAAAGCCAGTATGGCAGTCTGCCTATCTGCACCCAGGTCTATTATCCTGCGGGCCAGATCCACTACGGTATCCATATTTTTGGATTCCTCGCCTGCGGCAAAGGACAATAATTCAACCTTGACCCCGCCTTGTCCCAGCAACTTAATAAGATCCGCCCCAAGGTAGTCTTCTACATTGGAATCCGTGATAATTATGTATCGCGGAGCAGGCAAATTCGAATTGAGATCCTCTCCCAACTCTGTCAAAAGCCCCGGACCTATAAGAATATCATAGGTATTGGCTCCTAAAGGTACTGTAACAGTATGCCAGACATGTTGAATATCCCCAGAATACTCAGGGTATGAAGCAAAATCGTTATCTGTATCCATAAGAGACTGTTCTCCTCCGATTTATATGCCAAATCCGTTTAATCCCCGACAGCCTTAAGGACTTCCTCCTTATGGGATTTAACCGCTCTATTGGCAAGGTCTTTTAGGCTGCTCTTTACCTTATCCGGCGCCGGCAAATCCGGCACCTTGGGTAGTAACTTTTCAAGGTCACCGACAGGGACCAATTCAAGACGGGATGATAGATCTTCCGCCCTACCTGCCGGCAAATTTTCACCTAATACACCGGCGAGATCATCCCTTCTGTCTAAGGTATTTAAGAAACTCATGATTTCATCAAGGGCGAATTTCTCTTTAAACTGACGAATCTCCTCGTCTATTACCTGGGCCTCCTCCAGTACCTCATCCAGCTTTTCTCTGTACTTAAAAGTATCCAGGTAAAGCCTTTCATAACTGTCTAAAAGCAGATTGGTAAATTTGGAATGGGCCAACCAGCCATGGAGTTCCATGTTCTGAAGAAGCCGCTCCCTGATCGTGCCCGACTCCACTGTATACTGATCGAAAAAGGGACGGCCTTCCCAACCCATAAGCCTTAGAAATTCGTCAATCAGGTTCAAATCCTGGATAAGGACATATATTCTGGCTATGTCCCTCCCTATCTTTTGTTCGTATAGGAAGCAAAGATCAGAGATCATGACCTCAAGGGCCTGCCTGTCTTCCTCTATGGTTTTTCTATAGCCAAAGTACCTCTCTGCTATTTCCCTCTTTATCTGATATGCTAACGCCTTTCCGATATCTTGTTCCATAAACCTCTATTGTCTCTCCCTAAGACATGATTACACTGTAAAAAGTCATAAAATATGCAAAAATCCAGAGCGACCATGAAAATGGTTGGGGTCTGATGGTTATGAATACAATAATACATAGTTTTCCATTTGCCATTGCTTTAGCTCTTCTTGCGTGCGCGTGCCTGTCCGGTTGCGCTGGAAAACCAAAAAGGCCACTAAGTGTACAAGCTGGTCCCGGGATCGCAACCGGAGATATATTGGATGCCATGAGCTTACAGGCAAGTCAGCTCACCAGCCTTAAGGCCAGGATAAAATTGAAGCTCACGATCCATGATCAAACTCAGCCTGAAATCAAAGGACAGCTTATGTGGACAAGGACACATGAAGGGGAACTTGCCAGGGTGACAGGTCTTGGTCCCTTTGGCGTAACTGTCTTTGATTGCCTGGTTACGGAACAAGCCTTTTATCTCTTCATACCATCGCATAACGCAGTATATGTTACCGGTATTAATGACAAGCTTAGAAATGGCAAGGAAATATCGTCCCTTATTAACGAGGCATCCTGGCTATTAAATCCATGGAGTGTGGTTGAAACACAAAATGTTGAAGTTGCTCCATGTAAGGAGGAAAGAGACTTTAAAAATTATGAAAAACCAGTTTGTATCAGCTTTTCCCATCAAGGAGGGCCTGGATGGGCAAAGTTCGACAGACAAACGCTGTCACCGATCTCTTTAGAGAATCCCGAACTCAAAGTTTTGTACGATGACCCCGTATTACTGGGAGATTGCGCCCCTTATCCGAGCAAAATCCGGATAAAACTCAAGGAACTGGATCTGGAAATGAAAATCACCATAAAAGACATTCAACCAGGTTCATTGACACCGGAAGACCCGGTATTTGACCCGACACCATACTTCAATCAACCCCTGCGTCCTCTCATGCTACTGCTGGACCCACTCCGTTATCAAACATATTAATCTATATTCGGCATCCTTCATGGCAAGCCAAAAGTGGTTTACACTTTGTTCATCCTGTGCTTCGGCAGTGAAATTTGAAATTGGAAATTTGAGCTGATTAATCCAGTTGTTATCCAATTTCTAATTTCCAGTTTCGGCATCCAGCATTCGATTCTAAAATACACCCTTTTGGGGAATAAGTGTAAACCGGCGAATGAAGGATGCCCTATATTCGCCATTATCCTTAACCGCCACTCCGTAGAGCCTGGGATGCCCACCCTAAATTGCTATCAACTTGATTTACATCATGCCAACTGTATATGTATAGCAACTTTACAAAAACAAGGGTTCTTCCTCCACGTTCAGAATACCCAACAGCCTCTTTTACACAAATTTATATTGATAAATCAATATGTTATAATCATTACCGCCGCTTTTTTTCATTCTGGCACAATATTCGCTTATTAGAAGAGCAAGTCCCAAAAAGCAAGGTCTAAAAAAATGATGCTTTTCTTATCTCTAAGCAACCGGGGAAAATTGGTATTGGAAAGTAAATTCTTCTTGGGAAACTTTTTTCCATAAATGGAAAAAAAATACACTTATCTATCTTTTTTTAAAAAATAGCGCCTAAAACCCAGAAAAAATGACGAAATAAGAGCAAAAAAAATGGCATTTCTCTTGCAGAACGACATTCAACATCGCATCTCAAAAAGTGATTTTGTTAAAAATGCCCCGGATGCAAGTAGCTCTCAGGATTAAGGCAAATCAGAAATATGTAGGTGGCAACGCAACGGATGGAGCATTTTCACCAAAATAGAACATAAAATTAAATATTTACAGACAAGAGGATTTGTTGAGAGGTTACGCAAGGGGGGGGGGGACAACATGAAAATGGCTTCGAAGATTTTAATTTTATCAGTACTTACGTTCTTTTTATTAGGTGGGGGGGCGCTGGCTGTTTCTTTATCAGACAATTTGCCTCAAAATTATTTTGATACTACATCATTTGGGCTTAAGTCTGTTGATTACCAGATGATGCCCATAAAGTATTCGCTAGTTGGAAAAAATCTTGCCGCAAACTATGATATTAACAATATACCTGAAGATGAAGTAATAGATGCTTCTGACGATGGAACAATTGCAACACAGTGGGCGTCCAATTATCAAATATTCCATTTTGCAACTAGAGTACTTGCTTCCTATGGTAGTAAGGTGGCGGAAGATGCAGATAATTGCATGTTTGTTGGAGACATTGTCGAACTCAGTACAGTCCCGCCCGCACCGGTTATTAACCCGATTACCCATATCCCGGAACCTACCATTATTGTGTTGATGGGTTTCGGACTATTCGGCCTGGGAGGATGGGCTCGTAGGTTCCAAAAGGCAAAAATAATCTAGCCATTCCGTTATTCGCCACTTTAACAGTTGAGCCTTTTGGAAAACAACATCACAGGACACTAAAAAGGGTCACAGGCAAATACCTGTGACCCTTTGATTTTCATTGGTAGCGGGGACAGGATTTGAACCTGTGACCTTCGGGTTATGAGCCCGACGAGCTACCAGACTGCTCCACCCCGCACCGGAAGGACTTCTATCTCAAGAAGCCAAAAAGCGAGCTAATTCATAACCACTTGAATTTATTTTGTCAACACATTTGGCGCAATGTTGTGTGGAACCGGAAGGAGCACTCCTGTCTACATGATAAACATTGCGTCTCCGTAACTGAAAAATCTATAGCCACGGTTCATGGCCTCTTTATAGGCGGAGAGAATCCTGCCCCTGCCTGCAAAGGCAGAAACTAATATCAACAATGAGGATTTCGGCAGGTGGAAGTTGGTAATTAAGCAATCAACGACCTGAAAACGACGACCAGGGAGAATATACAGGTCACATAATCCCTGAAAGGCATTTATCTCACCTGTACCATTTACTGTTGCCTCTAAGGCCCTGACTGTAGTTGTTCCTACTGCTATAACCCGGCCGCCTGTCTTGCGGGTGGAAATTATCTTTTCCACAGTACTCTCAGGTACTGAGATCCATTCATGGTGAATCCTGTGTTTACGTATGTCAGATATCCTTACCGGAGCAAAGGTTCCATAACCGACATGGAGTGTTATCCACGCGACATTAATATTTTTTTCCCCGGCAAGGAATAATTGCTCTTCAGTAAAATGGAATCCTGCTGTAGGGGCGGCTACTGAGCCTATCTCTCTGGCATAAATTGTTTGATATTGTTCTACGTCAGAAGGAACCGGAGAACGTCTAATATATGGTGGAAGTGGAATATCTCCACAGGATTCTAAGACTAATAACAGTTCTCCCTGGTACACAAGCTTTACATCAACCTGACCGGCGGAGCTGACTTCCAGGACCTCTATCTCCAAGGGACCTTTGCAACGGATCTTTTGGCCCTGTCTTACCGGCTTTGAGCTACGACAAAGGGCACTGGCAAAGGCCACACCATTCCCGCTTTCTCTCGGAAAATGGAGTAGAAAAAACTCTACTTTTCCACCTGTTGATTTTATGCAATTAAGTCGGGCTGGAAATACCTTGCTGTCGTTGAGAACAAGACAGTCCCCCGGTTCCATGTAGTCTAATAGGTCATGAAAGGTCCGATGGCTTACTTTGCCGGTATCCCGGTCAAGTACCATCAAGCGGGAAGACGACCGATCACCCAAAGGATACTGGGCAATCAGGTGAGGAGGCAAGTGATAATCATATTCAACCAGGCTAAAGTCTGCTATCATGAGAAAATATTGGTCCTTTGAGCAATGTAGCATATCACTAGACCGACCAAGGTAGAAATAAGACCGACCATTCTCAAATAATCCGGATTCATTTTTTCAATTTGCCTCATAAGGGCCTGCATCTTTTCAGGAAAGGCAAAATAAGGAAGTCCTTCAACAACCATTAATAAACCTATCAAGGTCACAAAAAGCTTCATAAGTATAGTAACTCCGACTTGATCTGGGTATTATGATAGGAAATCAAGATATGACTATTAGAAGTTGGTGGCGGTGCAGGGACTTGAACCCCGGACGCTGCGGATATGAGCCGCATGCTCTAACCTGCTGAGCTACACCGCCAAGTAGCGCGATACCTATTAACCATTTTGGAAAATGTGTCAAGAAGAAATTTATTCCCGGATGTTTGATACTTATTTCTTGTCAGTTATAATTTTAGTAAAAATTTATACTGGAAACACCCCTTGTGTGGCGCTGCACAACGCACAATAAATGTTGAATTTTTAATGTTGAATGTTGAATTAAGGTAAAGGTAAAGGTATATGTCTTTTAAATCTTCTTCCACAATTCAGCATTCAACATTATCTATAAAGGGAGAATTTTCATGCAGGAACTCATTACAAAAACCATTCCCACAGGTGTCTCGGTTGTGACAGTCAGGTCCGGAGACAAAATAAACGGAATGACAGCAGCATGGGTCACACAGGTCTCTCTTAAGCCGGCAATGATTGCGGTATCTATTGGTCCTCAGCGTTATACTCACGGCCTGATCAAGGAGTCCGGTTACTTTTGCATTAACGCCCTGCCGGTGGAGTCAAAGGATGTGGCAAAACATTTCGGTTTTAAGAGTGGACGCAAAACCGACAAGTTCAAGGGGATGCGCTATACAAACGCCTTAAAGGGCTCTCCGGTTCTGGAATCGGCTTATGCCTATGTTGAATGTGAGGTAGTTCATGCCTATGAGGCCGGAGACCACACCCTTTTCATCGGCTCAGTTATTGACAGTGCTGAATTAAAGGAGGATGCCAATCCCCTCATCTTTCGGTGGAACGATTTCTTCGGCAAAAAATAGTAAAATCAAGAAAGAGATAAAAATAGATGTCTACAAATACCCAAACGCCTATTGCTCCGGAGCATCAAGGAAAAAACATTTTAGAAGAAATCTTATCCGGCCTTCCGCCTCAAGTCAGAAATACATTACAGAAATTTCTGAGAGAAATATTAGCCGGAATAATAATAGTTGTTCTGGCTGTATTATTGTGGTTCGGCTACTCAGCTTACACAACCAGGCAAGAGAACCAGGCTGCTGCTGCTATGGGAACTGCAATACAGCAAGCGGATCCTGCAAAAAGGATCTCTTCCTTGGAAAAAGTAGTTCATAATCATAGCCACACAGTAGTCGGCAGGCACGCGCTGTTACTCCTTGGAGCTGTTCAGAGGGACTCTGGACAGATTGAAGCAGCAAAAAAAAGTTTTAACAAAGCTAAACAGGAGTTTTCTGAAGACAGCTTCCTGTATTACTCTGCTCTTATGGGCCTTGGCTATTTACAAGAAGATGATGCAAAGCCGGATGAAGCCCGGCAGGCATACAAGTCTTCAAGTGAGACTCATCTGGGTTTTGAAGCCATTGCTGCACTTGATTTTGCAAGAGTGTCCTCTGCCTCGGGGTACAATAACGAGGCCCTTGAGGCCTATAACAAGTATCTCTCCCTGAAGCCACAGTCATCGCAGCTTGATTTTGTGCGCCATCAGGTAATGAAACTCTCTTCCGAGGACAAAAGGCCCGAGGAAAACCTTGCCCCTGAAAAGAAAAATGGGGATTAAAATGCTCGCATAACACCATGCAGAAACAGACATGCCCCAGCCAAAGGCTGGGGCATGTGCTTTAAGGTGGGCTAAGTCCTGCTTCTCCGACTATAGTAATTTCACTACCACATAATTTGCCCGGATATAGTTCCTTCCGCCCCTGAAGGTCAGTGTAAGCTTACCATCCGTGACTTCGACAGTAACTGTTTCTTCAATCCAACAGCCCCTTGCGACTCTTGCGTCCTTGAAGACCGTTTGTCCTTCTGCCTGTACATTTTGCCTGTAAATGCTTCTTCCTGCGTCACCTATACTGACTGTGACCTCGTAGGTGCCGTTAGGTACTGCCATTTCCCACTGTTGGTATGAATAGATATACATGACTGTATCATGCTGCTGGTCTGGAGACCCGGAACTATTTCTATCAACTGGGAACCGCCATCCCCTGCCATTCCAACCATAACCTCTTTCTTCGTCATAGCTATAGCCGCTATCCGGCAAAAATCCTTCTGGGACCTCAGCGTTAGAAGGCTGGAAATTAATGGCAACCTCAGGTATTTCTTCAATTACTACAATTTCTAATGCAGTTGTACCTGTAGTCTCGTCGGAATCTGTGACAGTGAGTTGAACAGTGTATATGCCGGGCTGTACATAAGTATGGCTGGGATAAATCTCATCAGAGGACTCACCATCGCCAAAGGTCCAATTATAGGAAATTATATTTCCATCCGGGTCATAGGAATCGGATGCATCAAAGTTAACTAACAGAGGAACTTGTCCCACGACAACATCAGTCGATGCCAATGCAACTGGGGGTTGGTTTTCGATAGGTGGTGAGGTTGTGTAAGATATCTCGTCAGAGAAATCGCTCTCCTGCCCGGCAAGATCCATCGCTGTTACCGCCAAGTAATATGTTTGCCCCGGCTCCAACCCGGTAATCTCAAAAGAGGTAATGTCGCCCACAGCCTGACACTCCTCATAGCCGGTGAAGTCTGCCGAATTAATGGAAGTAGTACTCCAGTATACTACATATCCTTCGAGATCCGCCGCATAGACCGCGTTCCAAGACAGGGGCGCGCTTTCTGCGTAAGCGGTTGCAGCATTTTGCAGGGACAATAGAATAACCCATGGGAAAAATGCGCAAATAAACAGATAATTTTTTTGTAAAACCAGGTTTGATATACTTTGTATTGCGGTCATTACAGGATCTCCATAGCTGGTTAAATTTGTTGTAGATCAAGTTTATCCAGGCTAAACCGCAAGAAATATTCCACCGACCTTTTATTAGATATCATATTGAAATTAAAGAAATATATTGAGTCTCTGCTTGTTGTACTACTATTAAAATAGTTAAGAGGCATAAACAATTTTCGTAAGCGTTCACAGGGTTACAACGCCCATTTTACCGCAACCTACCGAACTGTAAGCGTTTACAGGGTGCTGCAGATGCGAGGC
>CBETWD010000027.1:0-19554 GCA_965539945.1 uncultured bacterium | reverse complement strand
CCATAATGACGATTTTTTTCAGCCCGGGGAGCTTTACCGAAGGGTTATGACAGACGAAGATCGTGATCACCTGATCGGTAATATCGTAGATCACTTGGGCAATGCAAAAAAACGGATCCAGCTACGCCAAACAGCCCTCTTTTACAAGGCTGATCCGGATTACGGCCGTCGCGTTGCTGAGGGACTAGGGCTGGAGACTGAGGAGATCGAACGATTGGCAGAGATGTCTCACGAGGAACGGGCCAGGGCTACCGACGAAGGAACATACGGCAATACGGAATAGTCATTAATTGTTTATATTGTAATAAAGGAGGTATGAAATGGCACATACAGACGATTTCTCTATGGCCAACAAGGACGAGTGGATAATCGATGCCTCAGTGGCCTCGGTTGAGCACCACGCTAAGGACCTGATCTTGACATTGAAAGCTAACACTGAGTATCCGGTCAGACCGCCAAGGGAACCATCACTACATGAGTTGAGAATTCGAAATTTTACCAGGGATGTCGAAGTCGGTTGGCCGATTTTTGGAAAAAAATTCGAGTGTCTCATTGGTTCTATAATTTATAACCGTGAGGGTCTGACCGAATTGACAGAAAAGACAGATTTCCACGACTGAGGAAACTATATATCGCAACCGGACCTCACTTATCCTTGCTCCAGTCCTCGAGTTCTGCTCCTTGATATTCCTCCTGTTGGATAGTGAGGTCCAGATTGATGACAAGGCCTGAGTGCTTCCTGACCTCGCTGTCTTCCTTCAACTTCAGGTGGCGCTCCCGGGCCGTCCCATTTCTCCCTCCGGGAGGCCCGCTGCCTCCTCATGGCTCAACTTGTCCAGCTTTCTTTGAAACTTTCCGGCGTGGATGGCCGATTCCCAGGCCTCTCTACGCACTTCACGAAGATAGTTACCATAATGTCACCATTTTTCCTCAAGCAATGCTTGAATAGACGTTTTTATAGTTCGTCAATTAGTTGAGTGGAAAATGGTTTAGAGGTGTCCCGCCATGGCAGGAAGTAATCCCCCTCTAAAAACAGAGATTGCTTCGTCGTTCCTCACTCCCCGCAATGACTGCCGGAATTAGGGGTTTTGGTTCAGAGACTATTTAAATAGCTGGAACCGGCTTTTCATTCAGCGACCCCAAAGAGTTTAAGGAATCGGTGCATGATTTCCGATAGCTTATGTAAGGGAAAGGAAAAATAAAATGAGACTTTTTCGCTTGATCCGTATTTTGCGGACACATTGGTTCTATCTGGCCATTGGCTTTTTGCTCTGTGGCGTCCCCGGCTGGGCCGATCAGCAATCGTCGTCTTCTCCAACGACTCAGGAGGAGATACTGGAGCTCAGCCTCGAAGAACTGATGCATATCGAGATCACCTCGGTATCCAAGAAAGCGCAGTCGCTCTCCGAGGCTCCTGCTGCCATATTCGTGATCACCAGCAACGATCTGAGGCGTTCCGGTGTCACGAATATTCCCGACGCCCTGCGTATGGTGCCGGGTCTTAACGTGGCGCGCATCGATTCGAACAAGTGGGCGGTCACTTCCCGAGGTTTCAACGGCTGCTTTTCCAACAAGCTCCTGGTGCTCATCGATGGCCGCAGCGTCTACAATCCCTCCTTCTCCGGTGTCTACTGGGAGGCACAGGACACCATGTTGGAAGACGTGGAGCGCATCGAGGTCATCCGCGGGCCCGGCGCGACCCTGTGGGGCGCCAATGCGGTCAACGGGGTAATCAACATTATCACCAGGCATGCGGCGGACACTCAGGGCGGCCTGGTGGCCCTGGGCGCTGGTACCGAGGAGCGCGGGTTTGCCGGTGTTCGCTACGGTGCTGTCCTGGGGGAAGGCACTTACGGGCGCGTCTACGCCAAGGGCTTTAGGCGGGATGAGTTCGTCCATACCGCAGGGGATGATGCCAACGACGACTGGGATATGCTGCGCAGCGGATTCCGTGTGGACTCGCGGCTATCCGGCCGCAATGCGCTGACCCTGCAGGGGGATGTCTACCAGGGCAATATCGACCAGACTATTGATCTGGCCACGTTGACCTCGCCCTACTCGCAAAGAGTTGAGGATGAAGCCGACGTCTCGGGCTGGAACATGGTCGCACGCTGGCAACATACCCTGTCTTCCACATCTGAATTCACCTTACAGGCGTACTACGACCGGACCGACCGCGATGAGGCCTTTGAGCGCGAGGTCCGGGATACCTTCGACATCGACTTTCAGCACCGGTTTGCGGCCGGAGAATGGCAGGACATAATCTGGGGGCTGGGTTACCGGTATACCCACGACGACTTCACCAACTCTTTGATCATGACCATTGATCCGGACAACAGCAGTGACGAGCTTTTCAGCGCATTCCTGCAGGATGAGATTACACTCCTGGAAGACCGGCTGTGGCTAACACTGGGTTCAAAGTTTGAACACAACGACTATACCGGGTTCGAGATCCAGCCGAACGTCAGGCTGCTCTGGGCCCCCCATCCGAAGCATAAGATCTGGGCGGCTGTTTCGCGGGCTGTGCGAACACCGTCCCGGGCCGAGCATGATATAAGGCTCCTCAATTGCATGTTACCACCCTTCAGCCCTGACAACCCCAGCCCATTCCCAATAGCGTTGACCATTGTGGGCGATTCAAATTACGACTCGGAGGAACTGCTCGCCTGGGAGTTGGGCTACCGGGTTGTGCCGGCCAAATCCCTGTCGCTGGATCTTACTGCCTTCTATAACGACTACGACAATCTTCGCAGCAATAAGCGTGACGAATCCTCGTTCCAAGGCACACACGTCGTGCAGCCGCTGCCGTTTGACAACAAGTGGAAGGGTGAAATCTACGGCATAGAGCTGGCAGCAGCCTGGCAGGCCGCTGATTGGTGGCGTTTGGACATTGCCTATAGCTACCTTAAAACTCGAATAGACACGGGCAATGAGCATTACGACAACCCTCAAGTAGAAGTCGGCCCGCGACACCAGGTATCCCTACGTTCGGCCATGAATTTTCGGAAAGACCTGGACATGGATCTCTGGCTTCGTTATGTGGACGACGTCAAGGCGATTAACTCCAGGGCAACTTCGGTATCTGAAATTGACAGCTATCTCACCCTTGACGCCTGCCTGGCATGGCGGCCCATAAAAGACCTCGAATTTTCCCTGGTGGGACAAAACCTGCTGGACGACAAACACCCGGAATACATACAGGAGAATTTTACCCTGCCCACTGAGATCGAACGTGGTATGTACGGAAAGATTACCTGGCGATTTTAACTCAATAATATACGCAGAATTCCTTGATTAACAGATATCTTACAGCACTAATCTCCATCGCGATACTCGTCAGTGCGGCCACTCCTTTATCCGCCAGAGCGGAAGAACCGCTTTTGCACGAGTATCGAGTCAAGGCGGCCTTTCTGTATAATTTTGCGAAGTTTGTTCAATGGCCAGAGTCGGCTTTCATTGATCCTGAACGCCCTGTTACCATTTGCATTCTTGGTAAAGACCCGCTCATGGGCGCTTTGCAAAACCTTACCACCAAAACGGTTCGAGGACGGAGGATTGTTATAAGCCACAGCAAGGACGTCATGTCGGTCAAGGGATGTCACATTCTATTCGTGGCAAAATCGGAAAAAAGCAGGATCAAACAGACCATAAGCGAGCTCAAAGGGAAATCTGTTTTAACTGTGAGTGACATGGATGATTTTGTGAAAGCAGGCGGCATGATCGGCATGGTTCGAGTAGAAAACAAAATTCGATTTCACATCAACCTTGTTTCAGCACAGGATTCCGGGCTGACGATCAGCTCCCAACTTCTCAAATTGGCGCAAAGTGTGATTAACTAGGCGGAAATACTATGAAACTATTACAAAAAAGTTCCATCAAAAAAAAGATAACATTGTTGATACTCTTTACAAGCATTATTGTTTTGACGATTGCCACAATCTCCTTCACTATCTTTCAAATTTTCAGCACATCAAAGGCTTCTTTGCAAGAGCTTTCTATCGTGGCAAAGACCATTGGAATTAACAGCATAGCAGCTCTTACCTTTAATGACCGTAAATCAGCGTTGGAAACGCTATCAGCCTTGAGCGCTGTGCCGGATGTAAGCACAGCTATTCTCTTCACTCCTGATGGAAGCCCATTCGCCCACTACACAAGAGCCGGTAATCAAAAAGAGCCTTTGCTAGTAAAGGATAACTCTATTGAAACAGCTTTTTCCAGAGTAAAAATAGAGGCGGATGAGGGTGGTTTTGAAGGTTTACCCCTATTTGATAGCTATCTTGATGTATTTGAAGATGTTCATTTGGACGGTGAAAAAATTGGGATAGTGTGGATTCAGAAAGATATGTCACGTCTTTATAAGAGCCTTGGAGCCTATGCGATCATTAGCGTTTCAGCCCTCCTGTTTACGACCTTAATCGCTTACTTGCTTGCTCTAAAGCTTCAGCCGTTAATCTCACGGCCTATCATTGGCCTGGCTGAGACCATGAAAAGAGTCTCCAGCGAAAAGGATTATTCTATCCGGGCGGTCAAGGATACTGAGGACGAACTGGGCGCCCTTATTGACGGATTTAATGGGATGCTCAAACAAATTCAGTTTCGGGACAATGAGCTGAAAGAACACCGGGCAAATCTCAAAAATCAGGTAGCGCTTCGGACAAAGGAGCTTTCTATAGCCAACACCAAACTGCAAGATACGGTCGAAGTACTTCAACAGGCCAAGGAAGCCGCAGAAGCGGCCAGCCGGGCGAAGAGCGAGTTTCTGGCCACCATGAGCCACGAAATACGCACGCCCATGAACGGGGTACTGGGCATGACCGAGCTGTTGCTGAGCACGGAGCTTTCCGGCAGGCAGCGCAGGTTCGCCCAGACCATCCAGCATTCCGGCGACTCTCTGCTGGAGATCATTAACGACATCCTTGACTTTTCCAAGATCGAGTCTGGCAAATTGGTGCTGGAGACCCATAATTTTAACCTGCGGGACCTGGTGGAAGAAACGGCAGGGATGCTGGCAGAGCGGGCGCACAGCAAGGGGCTGGAACTGACCCCTGTGCTGCCAATTGACCTTCCTGTGGAGTTACAGGGTGACTCGAACCGCCTGCGGCAGATACTGGTAAACCTGCTGGGCAACGCGATCAAGTTCACTGACAGGGGCGAGGTGGTGGTGCGTGTGGACGTGCTCGCGCAGACCGGCGATGAGGTTCGCCTCCGTTTCGAGGTTATGGATACCGGTATCGGTATTGCGCCGGAGATCCGGGCAGGGATCTTTGATGCCTTCTCCCAGGCGGATGGATCCACCACCCGCAATTACGGCGGCACCGGCTTAGGCTTAGCCATCTCCCGCCGGATAGTAAATCTAATGAGTGGCGAGATGGGCGTAGAAAGTGAACCCGGCAAGGGTTCCACCTTCTGGTTTACTGTCAGCCTCACACGCCGGACCGGAAAGAAACACCACGGTCTGCTTCCGGCAGAAGACCTTCGTGGAATGCGGGTTTTGATCGTGGACGACAACGCCACAAACCGGGAGATACTGTACAACCAGACGATCGCATGGGAGATGCAAAACAGCAGCGCGGAAAATGGAGCTCAGGCCCTTGAGATGCTGCATACCGCCGCTGTGAAGGGCGAGACCTACGACATAGTTCTTCTGGATTGGCACATGCCCGGCATGGACGGCATCGAGCTTGCGCGCAGGCTGTCTGCGGATCCGCTCATCCCTGAAATGCATTTGGTGATGCTCAGCTCTGCGGGTCTTGACGAAGAAGCGGAAAGAGCAGCGGTTGTTGGAATCCATCGTTACCTTAACAAGCCGGTGCGTCAGTCCGAGCTCTATGACTGCCTGGTGGAGATCATAAGCGCATCGGTCGAGGGCCAAGTTCTGCAACCACACGGTGTGCAGACAGAAGGAGCTAAAGCAGTATTTGACGCCCACATCCTGCTGGCTGAAGACAATCCGGTGAACCAGGTGGTGGCTCTGGAGATGTTGGAGCTGATGGGCTGCCGTGTGGACGTGGCGGAAAACGGGAGGGAGGCGGTCGAGGCCATATCGAAAGCCGGGTTTGACCTGGTCTTGATGGATTGCCACATGCCTGAGATGGATGGATTTACCGCGGTAGCTAAAATCCGGGAGCATGAACAGGCCGGAGGCAATGGCCAACGTGTCCCTATTATTGCGCTCACTGCAGACGTGCAGAAAGGTGTACAGGATCAGTGTGTGGCTGCAGGCATGGATGGCTATCTGAGCAAGCCTTTTACCCAGGATCAGTTACAGACAGTACTGTTGCGGTGGCTGGACCGGCATGGGGAATTTAATGGGTCAAAGGCAATGGAGCAGTCAGCCGGGCCGGATGAACATAAAGAGACAGAGCCATTGCTGGAGCAGCATGCGTTGGACAAGATCCGGGCCCTGCAGCGGCCTGGCAAGCCCAATATCCTGGGAAAGATTATCAAACTTTATCTGGAGAGCTCTCCAGAGTTGATCACTACCGTTCGCGAGTCTGTCGAACAAGGGGATAGCAAAGCCCTTTGCGAGGCAGCCCACAGCCTGAAGTCGAGCAGCGCCAACCTGGGCGCAATCCAACTGGCGGCTGTGTGCAAGGAGCTTGAGGACATGGGACGCGAGGGACGTACAGACGGCGCTAAGGCGCTCATGGACCGCATTGAATCCGAACATCAATCGGCCCATGCGGCTTTGGCCGAGGAGTTGGGGAAGATATCCGATGCTTAAGAACCAACACCAACAGAAACAGCAGCCGGTTGTCCTTGTTGTGGACGATGATATTGTCGTGCGGCTGTTGATGCGTGAATCGCTGGAGCAGGCGGGCCTGACTGTGAAAGAGGCCGAAAACGGCGTTGAAGCCCTATCCGTTTTTGAACAAGTGAAGCCCGACCTGGTGCTGTTGGATGTGAATATGCCGAAGATGGATGGATTTACTGCCTGCTCCAGGCTGCGGCAACTGCCTGGAGGGGACGATGTAGCGATAGTGATAGTCACAGGCCTTAACGATGTGAAGTCGATTCGGAGGGCTTATGAGGCAGGCGCGACGGATTTTATCACCAAGCCGGTCAACTGGCCGATCCTGAATCATCGGATCCGCTATCTGCTGCGAGCCATAGATGCGTTTCAGGCTTTGCGCCGGAGCGAAACCAGGTTATCTCAGGCACAACATATTGCCAGTCTTGGAAACTGGGAGCGGGATATCTTTAGCAACAAACTTTACTGGTCGGACGAAATCTACCAAATCTTTGGGCTTGAGCCGCAGACGTTTGGTGCAACCTACGAGGCATTCCTCAGATCGGTGCATCCGGAGGATCGGACGTATGTTATAAATGCCGTTGACAGGGCTTTACATAAAAACAAGTTATACAGTATCGACTACCGGATTATCCTGCCGGATGGAACCGAGCGCGCGGTTTATGAGCAGGGCCAAGCAGTTTTTGATGAAACCGGCAAAGCGATCGGCATGCACGGTATAGTGCAGGACATAACCAAACGTAAAAAGGACGAAGCAAAGATCCGGTTTCTTGCCTACTACGATGTCTTAACCGGCTTGCCCAACCGCCAGCTTTTCAAAGAACACGCCGACCGGGCAATCTCTACGGCAAAACGTGACGGGACAAAGATAGCCGTGATATTCCTGGATCTGGATAACTTCAAGCGCATCAATGATACACTTGGACACAATGCCGGCGATAAGCTGTTAAAAAAGATTTCCGAAAACCTGACGGTCAGCATTCGCACCTCGGACATCGTTACCAGGACGGAAGCAGGAAAGCAGTCTATGACATCTCTATCGCGGCTGGGCGGCGACGAATTCACAATCCTGCTCAGCGGCCTGGGCAAGGTGGAACATGCTGCAGTGGCGGCAAAGCGCATAATAGAGTGTGCGGGTCTGCCGGTGAAGATAGACGGTCAGGAATTGTATATTACGGGCAGTGCCGGAATTGCCTTCTACCCTGATGATGGCGAGGATATCGACACGCTGTTGAAGAATGCAGACGCTGCTATGTATTATGCAAAGGAGGCAGGCAAAAACAACTTTCAATTCTACGCGAAGCACATGAACGCCAGCACGCTGGCCAGGCTCAACATGGAGGCCAAGCTGAAGAAAGCTTTGGAGCAGAACGAACTGATACTTTATTATCAGCCTCAGGTGGAAGTTCAGACAGGCAGGATCATAGGTCTGGAGGCGCTGATTCGCTGGAAACACCCGGAGATGGAGCTGGTATCCCCGGCAGAGTTTATTCCCATTGCGGAAGAAACCGGACTGATTGTCCCTATCGGGGAATGGGTGTTGAAAACGGCCTGTGCACAGATAATGGTTTGGCATAGGGCCGGTTTCATCCCGCTGCGCATAGGAGTCAATGTATCCGGCCGTCAGTTCAGACAACAGGACTTTGTCAAGTCAGTGAAGCAGATTCTGGATACCACTCGCCTGGATCCCAAGCACCTGGAGCTTGAGCTCACCGAGAGCATCATTATGCACGACGTGGAGGAGACCATAACCACGCTGTTCAAACTAAAAGAGATTGGATTAAATTTGTCGGTCGATGATTTTGGCACCGGCTATTCCTCAATGAGCTACTTGAAGCGTTTTCCGCTGGATACCTTGAAGATCGACCGCAGTTTTGTAAAGGACATCACCACAGATCCTAATGACGCAGCGATCACAAAGGCCACCGTCGCTTTAGCAAAGAGCCTGGATCTGACAACGATTGCAGAAGGTGTGGAAACGGAAGAGCAGCTAACATTTTTGCGTGAGCAAGGCTGTGATCAGATTCAAGGCTATCTCATCAGCCGGCCGGTGCCGGCCGAAAAAGTGGAGGAATTTCTTTTACGCTACAATACCAGTTAGTGTCTGAACGAAAAGGCCGTTCAGACACAATTTTGAATTCTAAATTCTAAATTTTGAATTAAAAAAGGAAATAATCTTAATATGTTAATGGTCCCCGACATAAATTGAGAAAACAAAATTTGGGGTTTCCGTTCAGGCACCAGTTACAAAGATATTTGTCAGCTTCAACAAAAATCGACTAGTAAGGGACTCGAAACAGTTGACTGTCGCAGTAGTGCGAGCTGTTAAAACGCTGGGCATAAAAACTATTCAAATGCCGTATGCATCCGATGCATAATCATCTACCCGACTAATCCCAAAAAAATGACGATTTTTGTCACTTTACTATTGACGCGGATTCAATCTGCGAAAATCTGCGTAATCTGCGGATAGAATATTGAGGTCAGGCTCTACCGTAATATGAGAAAAGAACTTGAACACCAAATGCTGCGGGGCTATACTGCCTGCACACTGATAATCGGAGGACTCTGTCATGGCGAGAATCACTGTGGAAATCGATGATTCAAAAGCCGCAATCCTTAAGAAAAAAGCAGAAAAGTTCGATCTATTGCCTGATCAGTTCGTTACAGCATCTATTGAGGATCTTATATCCCAACCGGAACTAGACTTTGAAGCGGCAATGCGTCGAGTATTGTCCAAGAACAAGGAACTTTATAAGCGGCTTGCATGATGCGCTATCTTTCGCTCTTTGAAGTTCTTGAGCTTCATGAAGCGATAATTTCTATTTCAGGTGGTTCAAGGGGCATTCGAGACATTAATGCACTTGAATCTGCGATCAATCAACCCCGCATTACATTTGACCAAACCGATCTTTATCCGGACATTATTTCAAAGGCAGGCGCCCTCTGTTTTTCCCTCGTGATGAATCATCCTTTTGTTGATGGCAACAAACGAATTGGCCATGCAGCCATGGAAACTTATCTGATGCTCAACGGATATCAGATTGAGGCGATTGTGGATGAGCAAGAGAAAATCATTCTTGATCTTTCTGCAGGAAACCTCACACGTAAAACCTTCACGAACTGGCTAAAAAATCATGTAGTTCACATAACAACGGGTGGAGAATGCATGAAGTGAATCCGCAGATGACCCCAGTACCATCTTCCGGAGCTACGGGGCAGGCGCAGATAGGCCAGACAAGAAAATAGATGCGGAAATTTATGCGATAAGACTCGTGTTCAATCTGTGAAAATCTGCGTAATCTGCGGATAGAATGAAGAAGCTTAATCCAAAGGAAAAACGAAAAGAAAAAATAAAAAAGAGATTCGGAAACTTGTGCGAATCGAATGCTCCTTGATTTTGCCTTCTACTCCGGCATCGGAGTTCTCACCCCAAGTAAAGATTTCAATGTGGAAGCCGTTGTGGAAGGAGTTTGTTTGGGAGTCTCTCTGTTAATACTCAATACCCAGTGTAAACATATACCTGTAATCATACCTGCCGGCGCTAACGGAAGGACAATTGTCCCAATCCAGATCGTACTGAATCGTTCCCCTGAAATGCCTATACAGAGGAAACCGCAGTCCTGTCTTTGTTCGTACAAAAATGTCTTCGGAATTCTCAAGGCTAACAAAGCCTTCATGGGCATGAAAAAACTGCACGATCTTCTTGATCAGATATCTGTCATAATTCAAGGCCCAGCGTCCAGCGGTATATTCTCTGTCTTCCTTAACATCATAGTCTTCGTCTACGTAAGCTGCGCCCGCCTCCACTGACAGATTTGTCAGTGGTGTCTCAAAGAACTGATAACCTGCTCCCAAACCAATAGTCGTTCTCAGATTCAAATCTTTAAGATCATCCTTTTCAAAGCTTGCTGTATTATTTAAGTACCATTTCTTAGTACGGAAATGGTCATATTCCAGGCAGCCCAGGAAATTGTCTGCTGTTTTTTCACCATCGTCCTCCTTTCGATTATACTCAGCCCCAACGGTATACCGGTTCTTCGCGGTGCGGGCGATGAATTCAGCATCAATATGATAAGCCTCAGTATCGGTATTACCTTTTGAAACATTCAGTCCTGCATTTGCACGGGTTTTTATCTTAACAGCAGGTTCAGGTGGTTTGTTAATGGACTCCACTTGGGCAATCATGAATGAGACAGCCTCTGCAATTTGTTTCGTCTCCATTTCCATTTGGCCCTCTTCACCGGGTCTTGTAATTCCCCTGAGGGTGGTCTTATCGCTTAGCACTACCTCCACTGGTTGCTCGGTCCTGAGGTTTGATACCTCCTTCCATATGATAGTGATTTTTCCTGCATATGGTGTCTTAAAGATCAGCTTATCGTCTTCCATGATTACAACCTGCCCGCTTATCCGGTCCCCATTTTTCAGTTGAACTTCATCGGCCATGACTGAGCCAAAATTTATAACTAAGATTGCTAACGACATGACACATGTTTTCAAACAAGTATTCATTCATTCACTCTCTCTTGCTTTTTTTATTAGAACTTATTGAAATACTCCGTCTTTGGTCGGAACTGCCGTTCCGAAATCAATGTCCCGATGGCTGCATTACAGATCCAAAAATTTACTTGTCTTTTGATCTTGCGTCTTCAGCGTGCCTCAGTCTATTCACCACTATCTTAGATGCAAGCCTGATTGCCGCCTCAAGGCTGGCGCAATCCGCCTTCCCGGTACCAGCCAAGTCATATGCGGTCCCGTGGTCTACTGAAGTCCTGATTATCGGAAGACCTAAGGTCAGGTTGACCCCGTCACGGAAATGAATAAGCTTAAATGGGATCAGCCCCTGGTCATGGTACTGGCAGACTACAGCGTCGAATTTCCCATTGATAGCCTGATAAAATACCGTGTCAGGAGGATAAGGTCCACTGGCTGCCATGCCCTTTTCCCTGGCCATTTCTATAGCGGGCGTTATGACCTGCTCCTCTTCATTACCAAACATCCCGGACTCGCCTCCGTGCGGATTCAGCCCGGCCACGGCAATCTTTGGTTCTTTTAGACCAAATTCATTTTTTAAGGAAAAATCCGTAAGGGAAATTATTTGAAAAATCTTTTCCGTGCTGATGCTGTCTGCCACCTCCCTCAAAGGACAGTGTATGGTCACGAGAGTTACCCGGAGTCTGTCGCCTGCCAACATCATGGCGTATCTTTTTGTGTTGGTCTTGTCAGCCAGGATCTCAGTATGCCCCGGGTAGTCGATGCCGGCAAGCTTAAGGCCCAGTTTGCTGATAGGAGCAGTCACAAGGCCGGAGAGTCTTTCTTCCCGGCAGAGTCTAATGCCCTCGGTGATATACTCAAAAGAGGCCTTTCCTGTAGCGGAGTTTGGCTTACCCCAAGGGACATCCTCAATGTTAAGGCCGGTCCGGGTAATTACATATATGGCACTGCCGGAAAGGGGGTCGCCGGGCATCCAGGACTTAATGGGAATGTTGATATCAAGTGCCTTTGATGCCCTTTTAAGTATGTTCATGTCCCCTATGACGACTGCCGAGGGGGACAGTAACCATTGGGAATTGGCAGCAAATGCCTTTATTATGATTTCAGGACCGATTCCTGCCGGACAGCCCATGGTAAGGCCAAGGGGATTTGGGGATTTGGGGATTTGGGGATTTGGGGATTGAGTTATCTCCTTCATATATCTTTTCCAGCTTTTTCCCCCAGGACGACCTCGTCTCTTCCTGCAATTTCATTCAAAAAGACATTTACGTGTTCATTGGCTGAAGTCTGGAGAGAAAGTCCTACAAAATCAGGCTTGATAGGAAGCTCCCGTCTTCCCCTGTCCACGAGGACAGCAAGCTGAATTTTCTGTGGTCTGCCCAAGTCAGTCAAGGCGTCCAGAGCGGCCCTGATGGTACGTCCGGTGTAAAGGACGTCGTCCACCAGTATTATATTTTTGTTGTCAACAGAGAATGAAATATCGGTCTTCCTGACTATGGGATGCTGGCTCAAGGTACTCCAGTCATCCCGATAGAGAGTAATGTCCAGAATCCCGGTTAAGACCATAGTCCCCTCTATGGCAGCGATTCGCTGCTGCAGACGTTCGGATAACGGCACTCCGCCTGTTCTGATGCCAATAAGGGCAAGATCCTCTATTCCCTTATTCTTTTCTATGATTTCGTGGGCCATTCTTGTAAGGGCCCGGTCCATATCCTTTGAATCAAGCACAATTTTACTGGTATTATTCACTATTTCCTCCAAATTGGCCAAATGGCTTATTCAGTTGATAAAAATACCACGTAGATATGGATGACACAAACTAAGTTGAGCGTTTAGCAGTTAGCCATTAGCCATTAGTTCAATAATTGTCGGTCTGCCGTCCTGACAAGCAGGATGTTTTACTATTACAAAATTTAACCGTTGGGTGTTATTTCTAATTAACGTAATGCCCTGATTTTTCAAAGCTAAATGCTAATGGCTAACAGCTAATCGCCTCATTTAAGTATACATTTGTCAGCTCAAAGCGCAGATATGATGCTTGTAATTTCTGGAGCATATTGCTAAATTTCTTCTTCTCAGGCCATGACATAATCGAGAAATGGCCAAAGTCTATAAAGAGAGGATGTGTTTCTGTGAAAAGAAAGATTTTTGTCTTCATATTAGGTTTGTTAGTTTTCCTTTTACCGGCCAATACACTGCATAGTTGTGTAGGACGCCTTCTTGTTGTTGCCGTAAGTAATTCTCCGGACCAGATTATCATGGGAGAAATGATGTCTGTACTGATTAATGAGAGGACGGGAACTACGGTTAACATCACACAACCGGGCAATTTAAAGGCCTGCCATGAAGCGGTATTAAAGGGAAAGGCTTGCATATATATCAGTTATATAGGAGTGGCACAGGCCGACATGGAAGGAGCGGATGCTGTAAATGATCCCCAAGAATCCTATACATTGGTCAGCCAATCTTTTTTGGAAAAATTTGATATGGTTTGGCTAAAGCCCTTTGGGTTCCAGGGACCGTTGACCAATGAGGCACATTCCAAGAAAGACCGTGGTACCCTGGCCGCACCAATAGCCACCAAAGATACGTTAAGAAAGTTTCCTGTTTTGGACAGAGTGATAAACAAGCTTGGAAACAGGATAGATAATAATATCATAGAAGAACTGAGGAAAAAGACAGAAAATCAAGACGTCAAAAAAGTCGTAAGGGAATTTCTAAAAGCACAGAATCTAATATAGCTGAATATTATCGGCACTGTCATTTCTCTCCGGTGATAAGGAACGGGAGATAAATAAGTTGAACAAAAATTAACAGGGTTTTTTGTTGTATTCAAGGCGCGAGGAGCGAGCATAACGGGTTATGTGATCGACGAGCAACGAAGAAGACGGCAAAAAAGACGTTAATTTGTTCAAGTTATTTATTGTACGTTCCTAAATAGCATACCGGCGCTGCCGTGTCGTGTAGTATGGGCATCAGGTAAGAACTTTCGGCTTATGGCAATGACTGGTGACCAAAAAGCAACGGGATTTTTTTTATGCAAGTCAATATTATCTACTATTTAACAGCCACCTTATTAGGTGGCATGCATGCACTTGAGCCCGGCCACGGGAAGACAGTGGTCGCTGCCTATCTTATAGGTACTAAAGGGAAAAAAATTGACGCCATCATTCTTGGGCTGGTTGTTACTCTAACGCATACTTTTAGTGTCATCCTCCTGGCCATCGCAGCCAAGGTCGCCTCCACCAGAATGACGCTGACCGATGAATCCTTGCATGGATACATAGGCCTGGCGGCCGGTCTTTTAATACTTGCTGTAGGGATATGGATGCTCGTGCAGAGAATAAGAGGCAAGGATCCTTTCCACCATCATGGACACAGTCATCCACATCATCACAACCATGACCATGATCACGATCATGTGCACCATGACTTAGAGAATCACAGCGATACCCATTCACATCATGACCATGACCACGGACATGATATTCAGCATAATCATAACCATGATGATCATGGTCATGCTCATATGCACGGGGAAAAGAAGGAGGGCTACTGGCAGCTTTTCCTGTTGGGTGTATCCGGAGGGCTGGTCCCATGTCCGGCGGCCATAGCAATTTTGCTGGCTTCGTTAGGTACCGGGCGATTGGGAGAGGGACTTATCTATATACTACTGTTTAGTCTGGGGCTGGCCTCTGTTTTAATAGCCATAGGAATTACTGTCGTAAGTGCAGGCAAATTCGCCGGCCGATTCCTGGATGCCAGGCAATTCGCCAACAAAATTGCTATTGTCAGCGCCGGGCTTATAACATTAATAGGGGCAGCAACTCTGATTAGTTCTATAAGGCACCTTATTTAGTGTCTGAACAAAAAGGCCGTTCAGACACAATTTTGAATTTTGAATTTTGAATGTTGAATTTAAAACCGGACATAAGATTGGGTTTTGCAAGTGGCTCGCTAATTTTCGTTATCTGCCTGGTTTGCGTAGAGTTAGCCTGGGCCCATGGGGATGTTTCAAAACTTCCCGATTCAGTGCAGATTATGCAATATAGGCTGCTGATATATATGGACCCGGACGATCTGACATCTCGTAATAGTCTGGCCATGGCCCTTTACCGAACCAACGAACTTGAGGAAGCTGAAAAGGAACTTAGATACATAATTGAAAGGGATTCCCAAAATTTTGATGCCCAAGATGGATTGGGGATTGTGCTTATTAAGGCGGGAAGATATCAAGAGGCCCTACAATGCCTTGAAAAGGCAGTAGAGATCAATGAAGAGGATGTAATGGTGCATGTCCACTTATCTGTTCTTTATCAAAAAACAGGGTTACCTGAGAGGGCCAAGGGTGAATTGGACAAAGCCCGGTCCCTTGCATTGCAACCCGTTGAACTTGAGAACATAGAAAAAGAACTGAAAATAGTGAACGGAAGGTGAGAGGTCTATGAAGAGGAAATATCCTTTTTTTGTGCTATTTATTACATTGTCTTTGCTTTTTGGCTGCCAGGAAAAAGAAGGTATTGTATCAGGCAAGGAAGACAAGCCCATAAAAATCGCCTACATGATCTGTAATAGTCTGCCGGAGACCACGGCCAGGTTCGAGCCAATAACTGCCTATCTTAGCGAAAAGACCGGACGAAAGTTTGAATCAATATATGTCAATACCTTTGATTTTGAAGACCTGGTGCGGGATAAGAAAGTGGATTTTACCCATACCAACTCAATACTTCCGATTATTTTCAAAAAGGAGTATGGGTTAGAGCTTATAGCAGTCGAGAAAAGGGGAAGGTACGGCTACCGGGATACAGGTACCATTATCACGCTCAAAGAAAGCGGCATCAAAAGTTTTGACGATATGCGGGGAAAGACCATGATATTTGGTCCTGCTCTTGCTCCATTCGGTTATATGGCACAGTACAATCTTATGTTAGCCAACGGATTTGATCCGGAAGAAGACCTGGCTTTTTACGTTATCCCATGGGGTTCCTTCAAGCATGAGAAGGTCGTATACGCTGTGCTCTTTGGGGCCTATGATGTGGGAGCAGCACCTCGTTTGGACTTAGATCATATGGCCCAAGAGGGCAAAATCAATATAGACGACTTTAACATCATAGCTGAAAGCATCCCTATGCCTTACTGCACTGTCGGGGTTATGCCCCATGTGGATTCAGGCTTGGCCCAAGAGGTAGAGGAGATCCTTCTTAATCTTAAAAAGGATGAGACGGTGTTGGTTAATGGCGAAGTGCTGAGGATTTTGGATAGTGCCTGGATAGATGGATTCGTAGTGGCTAACGATAAAGAATACGATACTATCCGGGAGCATCTAAAAAAGTGTAATATGGCCCCATATAAAAAGTATTAAACTTTACTCTACAACGATCGGCTTCCCCGGACTGATTATACCAATGACTACATGCTGTAATCTGAATTGAGCGATTAGCTGTTAGCCATTAGCGTTTAGCTTTGAAAAATCAAGGTATTACGTTAATTAGAAATAACATCCAACGGGTGAAAGTTTGTAATAGCAGAACATCCTGTAATCATTGAGCTAATAGCTAACCGCTAAAGGCTAATCGCTCAATTTAGGAAGAATAGAGGCCCCAGGTTGAAGAGATCTATACTTTATCTAGTTCTCAAAAAAAATGTTGTATTATCCCTTCTGGGAATTGCCTTATCTATTTGCTTAATTAGTCCGGCCTTAGGAAAGCCTCTTATCATAGAAAAGGGCGTAATTAAGCATGATTCCATCTGGGAGAAAGAGGTAATTATAAAAGGTGATGTAGAGATAGCTAAAGGTGCAACACTGATTGTAATGCCTGGGACTGTTATTAAATTTGCAAAAATTGAGGAAAACAGCCCTGCCAAGCTCTATGAGAGCAAAGACAATCATTTCCCCCGGGCGGAGTTGATCATCAGAGGCAAAATACTTGCCCAGGGGAGCAAGGACAAGATGATTGTCTTTACATCTGCTGAACAATCTCCCTGTCCGGCAGCCTGGGGAGCAATCAATTTCTTGGACACTCGTGATAATATCATAGAATTTTGTGAGATCAGCTATGCTCACACCGGCGTCCACTGCCATGGAGGCCAGGTTACCGTGGCTAACTGCTATTTCCATGATAATGGTGTAGCTATCGGACAAAAAAATGTGAAACAATTCAAAACAAGATGCATGGCGGCCATACTCTATAATCGTATAACAAACAATGGCGGAGGCATCCTGTTCGGCAATGGGACAAATCCCACAATCAGTCACAATCAGATTAGTAACAATAAATTGTTTGGCATTTTTGGAAAAAAGGGGACCTCCTCTCATGTGAGATATAACAATATTGTGCATAATGGCAAAGGTATCGCACTTTATGCCATGGAGGGATTCCGGCTTAGTGAGAATAATATATCCGACAATGAGGACTATAACATTTCTCTCCTGGAAGGTCAGATATCGGATGTGGATGCCCGTCGTAACTGGTGGGGCACCACGGACGAAAAAAAAATCAGGGGCTTGATCTGGGATAAGGATGAGGATGAAACTTTAGGCAAATTGGATTTTTCTGACTTTACGGATATTCCTGTCAAAGAGGCAGGAATACCATGATGGATAATCTGGAATAATGGATTGGCTGGACAGATTAAGCATAGCTGCCATAGTAGCCATCACCATCATAACCATAGGTATGGTGGCAGACCGGGAGATAATAAAAAGGCAGCAGGATAATTCGGGTGTAGAGGCCGAGCAGGAAAAGAGTTCTTACGCCTTGCAGATGGAGATGGATAAAAAGCTTTACCAGGAGGTCGTTTCCTATAAGGAACAAGGGCTTTATCCAGAGGCCATGGCCGAACTGAAAAAAATCATGAAAAAGTATCCTGAGAAATCTCTGTCCTATGTATATATGGCCCAGTTGTATCTTAAACAGGGAGATATGGGAGACAGCATCCATAATTATCGCCAAGCAGTGGAGATGGAGCCGGACTATGTGGATGATAGAACACCTCTGTTCATCGGAGACAAGATCAAAAAACTGGTCACTGAAGGCAGAAAGAAGTTTGGGCGAGAAAAGACGTTAAGGCCCAAAGACAAGGAAGTCAGAAAGACTATTGATGATATATACTATCTCCAGAGTAGATTGGCCGGAGGATGTGAGTAGTTGAAATTACTCAAAATGATTGATGTTTCCATTGTGGCTGGAGCAGTGTTGGGCATTGCCGGTGTGCTTTTGGCCTATTTTGGCAATCCGGTAAACTCCGGAATCTGTGTGTCCTGTTTTATGGAAAACATCGCCGGGGCCTTGCAACTCCATAATGATATTCGTATGAGCTACATTCGTCCGGAGCTCGCAGGATTTGTACTGGGATCTTTCTTTGTTGCCACACAGACTGGGCGGTTTCAAGTAAAAGGAGGCTCCTCGCCTGTTATTCATTTTCTCCTGGGCTTTTTTATGATAGCAGGTTGTGCTGTTTTTATCGGCTGTCCCATCAAGATGATTCTTCGTCTGTCCGCTGGTGACCTGACAGCAGTCGCAGCCACGCTCGGACTTATATTTGGTGTCTGGCTGGGTGTCAAATATATCAAGGGCGGTTTTGTCTTAGACCGGAAAAGGGAACTCCCCCGGATAAATGGTTTTATTATTCCTTTATTTGCCGTCCTGCTTCTTATTCTCCCGGTGATCAGCCCTTCTTTTATCAGGGCAGGCCAGAAAGGGCCTGCGGCCTGGCACGCTCCCGTGTATGTATCGCTATTCGCAGGGCTTGCTGTAGGGGCATTTGCCCAAAGATCAGGACTATGCATCACCGGAGGGATACGCAATTTTTTTCTGGCCAGAGAGAAGACCCTGCTATACGGGGTTATCACTGCTTTTTTAGTCGCTCTGGTGCTCAATGCCTTCCTGGGTCAGTTCAGATGGGGGATGAATGCCCAACCGGCATCCCATTTAAGCCATGGATGGACTTTTTTGGCTATGGTACTCGTAGGCCTTGCCTCTATATTGATTGATGGATGCCCTTTCAGACAGTTGATAAAGGCCGGGGAAGGCGACGTAGATGCCTGCATAACCACCTTGGGCATGCTTTATGGTGGTGCTCTGGTGTATTTATGGGTAATCCGGAGTACCTCTGCCGGTCCTACATTTGAAGGAAAGATCATGGTGTTAACAGGCATGCTCTTTACATTGGTTATTGCTATGACCTTACGAAGAAGGAGGTAAGCGTTCACATGGCACTGCACCTGCTTTGTTGCCGGGCACTTGAAGTACAGGGAGTACGTCTGCGTACCCGTACGCCTCGCATCTGCAGTACCCTGTAAACGCTTA
>CBETWD010000026.1:0-19959 GCA_965539945.1 uncultured bacterium | reverse complement strand
TGCCAGGATTGCATTTCCCTGCGCGCCAAAAGGGCTGTTGGATTCTCAATGGTGTTTACAGTAGAGAGCACGGTACGCGGGAGATTTAATGTTGGAATAGTCTTTGTTTTTCTGCCCCCGCCTTCCTGAATTAATTTAATAATTCGGTTTTTCCCTTGATATCCGGTTGAAATAAGAGGTGAAGTCCTTTTTCCCCGGACTGCAGACTTGCGCCAGATACTTGCTTTGTGGGGAAACCTTAAATGTTTCCATGCCTCGCTCAGCTTTATATAATCAAGATCTTCACGTATAAGTTCAAGTGATCCAAAAGAAGGCAGGCCTTTATCCACACGATAGGCCAAAACCACAATGTAACGCAGGAAAGTTATACCGGCTTCTGCTTTCTGACCCAGATCGTCAATGCCCTCGCTCGGAATTATCATTTCTGCTTCAAAAGACATTTCCTTGGCATATCTATCACCAATACGATGGAAGAGGCTGCGTACATCAGCAGATCTTTTCCCTTCGGCACGAATAGATAAAGTGGCATTAACCAGCGTATCATTGGTCAGAGCACTTAGAAATCTAATAGCGTCAAACAGGTTGGATTTGCCAACGCCGTTCGCGCCTGCCACACAGGTAAACGGTCCAAAACAGACGTCAACATCCACAAAATTTTTGAAGCCGGAGACCTTTAGGCGGGTTAACATAACTATTTCCCAGTCAATCTCTACAAAAGCTCGGCATCCTTCATTCGCCGGTTTACACTTTTTTCGAAAAAGCGTGTATTGTCAAAGCTGGAAATTTGAAATTTGAAATTAGGTAATGCACCTACATCTTTGTATTTCCCCCAATTTCTAATTTTTAATTTCACTGCCAAAGTACAGGATGAACAAATTTCACTGAACACATAGTTTTTATTCTATCAGATATGACTTGGATTAGAAGCATTTTGATAGACAAAATTAAAAGCAAATTTTTATAGACCTGCCGGAATATCTTTCCTCTTTTTCAAAGACGTTCTTGACTCTGTTCGGGGGGTTGTTCATAATGATCTCATTCAGAAGTCATAGCTAGAATGCAAGAACCTGCATGGATAGCTGATTCCGCTGAAAAAATCCAATCTGCGGCGCACAATTAAATGTTGAATGCTAAATGTTGAATGTTGAATTAAGGTATATGTTTTTTAAATTTTCTTCCACAATTCAGCATTCAGCATTCACAATTCAGCATTGTCTATAAAGGGATGCATCTCGGGTTTTTTGCAGTGTCATCATAACTGATAAGGATTCAAACAGGACTCAGGAAAATGTGTGGTATTTGCGGTCTTTATGACTTGGTAGGTGGCGATTTAGGAGATAACCGAGAAGGAATAGTCCGGGCCATGACGGCACAGTTGCGCCATCGCGGGCCTGATGAAAAAGGATATTACTTCCACGGCCCTATGGCTATGGGTCATGCGCGTTTGAGCATTATAGATCTCACCACAGGCCAACAGCCTATGAGCAATGAAGATGATTCTGTGTGGATTGTATTTAACGGCGAGATCTTTAATTACATAGAATTGCGGGCCGGACTTGAGGGAAAAGGCCATATTTTTCGAACTACATCTGATACAGAAGTGCTGGTTCACCTCTATGAGGATTTGGGGCCGGACATGCTGGACCGGCTAAATGGTCAGTTTGCCTTTGCCATTTATGACAAAAAAGACAGATCCCTTTTCCTCGCCAGAGATCCCTTTGGAATCTGCCCCCTGTTTTACTGCAAAAATGGAAAGCTTCTGGTATTTGCCTCAGAGATAAAGGCACTGCGTGAGATTCCTGATATGGAACTTGCGCTTGATCCTTTGGCTCTGAGCCAGATTTTTACATTCTGGTCAGTGCTCTCCCCCCGCACTCCATTTAAGGACATAATGTCTCTTCCCCCGGGAAATTGGCTTAAGATCGGCCCTGAGACCGGACTCTCTTCTCCCAGGCGCTATTGGCATCTGGATTTTCCAAAACTGGGGGAAGAAGATAAGAGCAAAACGGAAACAGCCTGGGCTGAAGAAGTTGAAGATGCCATGGTTGAAGCAGTCCGCCTTCGTCTCAGGGCAGACGTACCGGTTGGAGTATATCTTTCCGGAGGCTTAGACTCCTCTATTATCGCCACCATAGTTAAAAAACTGACAACAACACCAATAGAGGCCTTTTCCCTGGCCTTTGCAGATGCATCCTATGACGAATCTGATTTTCAGCAGAGATTAGCCCGGTCAATAGGGGTCTGCTATAATGCTGTAAGGGTAAAAAACCATCAAATAGGTCAGGTCTTTCCAGAGGTGATCCGGCACGGAGAACGACCGATTTTAAGGGCGGCTCCGGCCCCGCTGTTTCTTCTCTCGGACTTGGTGAAAAAAACAGGATTCAAAGTAGTCCTCACTGGAGAAGGGGCAGATGAGCTTTTTGGAGGCTATGACATCTTCAAGGAAGATAAAATCCGCCGTTTTTGGGCAAAAGCCCCTGAGAGTCCTTGTAGACCCCAGCTCCTGAACCGCCTCTATCCGCATGCACCCCTGGCTACAACAAGAGCCGGGCGTATGCTGACGGCTTTTTATCGCAAGGACCTGCTTCCTACCAATATCTTTGGCTATTCCCACCGTCCTACATGGAACAATACCCGGGCACTTAGTGCCTATTTCAGCCATAATCTCAAGGAAGCCATTGGAGATTACGATCCTGTGGAAGAACTCAAGGCCAGTGTGCCTGACACCTTTTCTTCATGGCACCCATTGCACCAGGCCCAGTTCCTGGAGACCCGGTTGCTCTTGTCAGAGTATCTTTTGAGTTCCCAGGGGGAAAGGATGACCATGGGCCACTCGATTGAAGGAAGATACCCTTTCCTTGACCCGAAAGTGACATCCCTGGCAACACGAATTCCGCCACATTTAAAGCTCAGGGGCCTAAATGAAAAATATGTATTACGTAAGGCCTTTGAAAAGCACCTTCCTTCAGAGATAGCCCAACGTCCCAAACGGCCTTACCTGGCTCCGAACAAGGAAAGCTTTCTGGACCGGCCGGATGTCTCCATGGTTTACGAAATCCTTTCACCGGACAGGCTATCCGAGAGCGGTTTTTTTGATGTGTCAAGGGTGGACAAATTACTCAATAAATGCGCTAAGGGCGGACAACTGGGTTTTCGGGACAATGCAGGATTTCTGGGGATATTATCTACGCAGATATTGTGGGAAAAGTTCTTATGAACTGTCCGCAAATAAGTTGGACAATGAGGAAGCTCTACTTTTTCCTCACTTTGACACGCTCTACCACCTTTCGGTAATATATCTGATCCTTTTCCAGGTTGATGGGCCTCTTGCGTGACATGTTGGCCTTGGTCACCATAAGATTTATTTTCTGGGCCTGCCTGTAACGCTCCTGTTCATCTTCCAGGCTTTCCAGCAGGTCTGTTGCAGTCTTGATTTCCTTCTCACTCTGGAGCTCCGGGGGTATAAAACCGGCATTTTTGAGCATTTTATATGCCATCCGAAGGTCTGGGGGTATTAGCGAGTCGTTCTCAAAGACCAATGGTTTGCCTTTACCCTTAATGTCGTCAAGGTCCCCCCGTTCAATAGCTTCCCTGATCCGGTTTTCTGCTATTTTATGAAAATTGAACATGGCCGGGCATTTCTCCAGGTTGTTAGTACGAGAACCATAGAGTAATAATTATTATAAAAGAAGTCGTTTGTAAAATACCAGATTTATTTGAGTGCAGAAAGTCTGGCTGCAAGTGGCTCAGTGGCTTATACCAAAATATTCTGTGTTCTAGAGAATCATGCTTTTAGAACTTGGGTTAGAAAATTTCATACTTTTCGAAAAGGTATCTCTTTGCTTGTCAAACGGGCTTACTGTGCTTACAGGAGAGACCGGTGCAGGCAAGTCCTTACTTGTTCAGGCCCTGAAACTGATCCTGGGGGCCAGGGCTGATTTGCAGCAGATCAGGTCCGGGGCAAAACAGGCCTTGGTGCAGGCAGTGTTTGAGGCCTCACCCGAGGTCCGAGGCCAATTGGAGGATATGGGGATATCCTGCGACGATGAACTGGTCATAAGGAGGATAGTCGCACAGACCGGAAGAGGGAGAATATATGTAAATGGGGCCATTGTAAGCCTTCAGGATCTGAGGCAAATTGTATCAGGCCTCACAAGTCTTGCCGGACAGCACGAGTACCAGGAACTCCTTCGCCGGGAGAGACACGGACCCTGGCTGGACCGCTTTTCAGGGCTTGGACATGAAGTGGATCAAATAACCAGTTTGTATCAAGAGATTAAGGGGCTTCAAACAAATCTCCAAAGGGCCGTCGCGACGAAAGAAGAGGCAGCAGAAGAGGTGGACAGGCTCCGGCAGGAGGCGCAGGAAATTGACAGAATTGCTCCCAAGCCGGGAGAGGAAGAAAGGCTTGAGCAGGAACTCAAGGTATTAAAGGCCGCTGAGGCCCTGCGAAACTTGGGAGACAACTGCTACAGGACTCTTTATGCTGATAAAGGATCAATCCAGGAGAAATTGGCAATCTGCAGGCAGGACCTTAAACGTATGGCAGACCTTGATCCCACCTTGGAAAAGACAGTAAAAGAACTGGACTCCGTGGCCTATCAGGCAGAAGAGGTGGCGTGGACTGTTCGTGATTATATTCATGGCCTTCCAACAGATCTTTCCCAATTGGAACGGATTGAGGAACGAATCTACGGACTCAGGGAGCTTAAAAGGCACTTTGGCCCAACCATTGAGGACGTCTTGGCCTACCGAAATGACATTGAGATAAAGCTTGCGACCCTTTACGAAAAAGGCGACCGGATAGAGAACCTGAAGACAAAACTCGAAGAAAAAGAAAAAGGGCTCGTATTTGCCGCTATAGACCTGAGCAAGAAAAGACGTCAGGGGGCAAAAAGACTTTCCACGGCTATTAAAGCCGAATTATCTGACCTTAAGCTGGCCAAAACCGATTTTATGGTTGATGTCGAGGCCACTGAAAGGCCCATAGCCTCAGACGTGGGGCCCAGGGGGCTTGACAAGGTGCAGTTTTTATTCAGTCCAAACGTCGGGCAACCTCTTCGTCCCCTGGCGTCAATTGCTTCCGGGGGGGAACTCTCAAGAGTAATGCTGGCTTTAAGGGCCGCCCTTGCCAGGCAGGCAGGCATTGAAACCATTGTTTTTGACGAGATAGACGCTGGAATAGGGGGAGAGGTGGCGGAAAAAGTGGGCTTTAAACTCAAGGCACTATCTTCTTTTGGCCAAGTTGTCACCATAACCCACTTTCCACAGATAGCGGCAAAGGGCGATCATCACATAGCATTAGAGAAGGTAGTCAAAGGAGATAAGACTGCCATTGTGATAAGGGAAGTCGAAGGAAACCAGCGCCTTGATGAACTCACGAGGATGCTTGGAGGAGACAGGGAAACAGCCAGGGCATATGCCGGCAAACTGCTCAAGTAAATATCCATATTCCAGACCGGTATGAACACTCAATCACCAAATCACCAAATCACCAAATCACCACATTCTCCCACCTGCCTGGTCCTTTATTCCGGCGGTCTGGACAGCATCCTTGCCTGCAAGATCCTTCAGGAGCAGGGGATCCATGTCATAGCCCTTTATTTCATTACGCCATTTTTTGGTTATAAATTCAAAGGACGAGAAAGGATCTCAAAGAAGAAAGTGCTTGCCGACCACGGGATACAATTTAAGAAAATAGATATCTCCGATGCATACCTTAAAATAGTAAAGAATCCGGAGCATGGCTATGGAAAATACATGAATCCATGCATTGACTGTAAGATTCTGATGGTCCGAAAGGCCATGAAGATGCTTGGAGAATTCAATGCATCCTTTGTCGCCACAGGAGAGGTCCTCGGCCAAAGGCCCATGTCCCAGCGCAGAGATGCCATCAGGATAATAGAGCGGGACAGCGGTGCCGATGGACTGCTTTTGCGTCCTCTCTCAGCCCTTCATCTCCGGTCCACAGACATGGAAAACAAGGGTCTGGTTGATCGATTAAGGCTGCTGGGACTAACCGGCAGAGGGCGAAAAGACCAGATAGCCCTTGCCGGCAAATATGGAATAAAGGAATATCCGGCTCCTGCCGGTGGATGTGTGCTTGCTGACCCTATACTGTCCCTGAGATTTAAACGCATGTTCGAGCTTTGGCCGGAGTTTGATGTTAATGACTGCGTCCTTGCCCAAATGGGAAAACACTTTCTCCTGCCTGACAGCTCCTGGTTGGTAATTGGTAGAGACGAAAGGGAAAATGCGAAGATTGTATCCATGATAAGGCAAGGGGATATCAGGCTTGATCTAACAACAGCTCCCGGACCCACAGGACTTTGGCGAAAAATATGCTCTAAAGTCAACGCAGACCTTGCGGCCGGCATCCTGTGCCGATACGCAAGGCTGAAAAGTCGTCCGGGAGAGGTAAAACTGTCAGGCCCTGGAACTGAAAATATGAAAATTATCAGAACCGTGCCTGCTTCGGATGAAACTATAAATAAATATGGAATGTAGTTGGCAGAAGAGGTAACCACATTTCAGTGCGATTACCCCGGAGCTATCAGAAATGTCTCCTCATGTACCCCTCTAGCCGGTCATATGCCTCGTTCAGGATATCTTCAGGAGGAAGGAAGACCACACGGAAGTGCGGGGTCTCAGGCAGGGGACCAAAACCGCTGCCATGTACCACGACCACACCGGTCTCACTGATGAGGTCCTTTACAAATTCCTTGTCATCTACATCTTCCTCGATCCTGGGAAAGGCATAGAATGCCCCGTCAGGTCTCTGGCAGGATATGCCCGGAATGGCATTTAGCCTTTCGACTGTCAGGTCCCTGCGTCGAATCAGTTTTTCCGTCGTCTCTTTAATATGGATCTGGTCGCCGTTCAGGGCGGATGATATTGCAAACTGCTTTGGGTGCGAGGCACAGAGCCTGGCCCTCACAAGCTTTTTCATGGCCTCGGTGTAATCCCCCACAAGCTCTTGAGCCCCGCTTACTATGGACCATCCGATACGGAAACCAGGGGCAAGGTAACACTTGGAAAGGCCGTTAAAGGTTACTATGGGGAGCTCTTTGTCCAATGAGGCTGTACTGATGTGGTGCTGGCCGTTCAGAATGAGTTTGTCGTATATCTCGTCGCTGAGAATTACCAGATTATAACGCCTTGCAAGTTCTATTACCTGACGCAGGGTATCCTCGCTATACACTGCACCTGTAGGATTATTGGGGTTTATGATCACAATTGCCCGAGTGTTTTCATCTATCTGTTTCTCTATGTGATCAATATCCGGTTGCCAGCCATTGTCTTCGTCCAGCAAATAAGGCCTGGCCTCACCAATCAGACGGCTGAGAAGCGCATTGTAAAGGGGATAGCCTGGTGATGGAACAAGCACATTTTCGCCCTTGTTCACCAGGGCGGAGAGTGCAAAATCAATGGCCTCACTGGCGCCCGTGGTAATCAGTATCTCTTGCGGCTCTATGCCGCTTTTCACGGCCTCCTGCCTCACGGCCTCAATGGCCTCCGGCACCCCCTCAGAGGCGGAATACCCGGTGTAATCATCCAGCATTGCCTTGTAGGTGGCATCTATGAGGTGTCTGGGTGTGTGAAAATCAAAGAGCACAGGATCACCTATGTTAAGATAAAAGAGATCACCGCCGGCGTCCTTTCTCTTATCAGCGACCAGCACGATATCCCTAATGGCATAAGCAATATGCTCTGTCCGTCTCGAAGGGCTGATTTTCTTAAGTGTACTCATATCGATTATACCTCAATGAAGACTCGGTAAGCCGCTTGCAGAACCCTATCTTTGTTCGGAACCGCCGTTCCGAGATCAATATTCCGATGGCTATGTTACTTGTCGTCAAAAATGCTCACGTACTCAAGTACGCTCAGCGTTTTTTTCTCCTAGCGACTTGCCCTCGAACAAAATCTTGAGTTTTGTAAGCGCCTCTTACAATCATCATCCCAATGAATTCACCCAAAGCCCTTTGTTGTCAACTTAAATTTTACCCCAACCCCACACAAACAACCCAATTCCTTAATCACTAAATCACCCAATCACCCAATCCTATGATGGTCCCTCCCAAGATAAAAATTCAGCCATGAGGAGGTACTGTCAAGGGTCCAGTCTCGTGGAGGAATCCGGGGACCACCCAGTCTTTCCTGTTTACCAAGGCTCTGGAGTCGTTCATATACCTTTACGTAAAAGCACCGTTGCCTTCCAGGCCAGACCTCGCACCAGCCGTCTCTGCTACCTCCACAAGGGCCGTTCAGAAGGAACTTGGAACACTGGGACTGGGGACATAGAAATCCCATTTCCCCCAAGGCACAGTCTCCACAGCGCCGGCAGTCATAGAGCCACTCTTTTAGCCAGTATTCAAAAGAGGTAACATGCCTTTTTGAAGATGAACCATCAATCCATCCGGCCATCCGGCGCATGGAATTGAAAAGGGGTTTTCCCGGTTCAAAGGCAAGGCCGTGGAAAAGGCGTCCGAGACTCAGGCCAAGTGAATCCCTTAAAGAAAGACTGACCTCTGACCCGGGGGTTGGTTCATCATGGTTAAGCCAGGTTTCAGGGTCTTCCTTAAAATACCAGAATTTCCATTCCTCCGGAAAAAGAAACTGGCATGTAAAGAGCTTCCATCGATCGCTTATATCATTGGCCCGCTCAATGACCCATTCAACATGAGAATATTTAAGGCCGGGGCCGCTGAGGTGTACCCCCTCGTAGCCAATACCCTTCAGTATTGACACCAACCGGGCTGCACGCTCCAGCCTGGGACCCCCTTCCTGGTCATCCGATATGGCCTCCTGTTCAATACGTTCAAGAAGCCTGTCCGGCAAAATACATCCTGGAATTTCTCCCTTGCACAGGGTTCTGGCCAATCCTGTCGTTGGTATGAATACTGTCCCTATAAGAGGTACCCTGAGGCCTTCCCTGTCCATAAACCGCCTGAGCTCATCGAATTTGCGTACGTCAAAACCCATTTGTGTTATTACAAAGCTTGCTCCGGCAGCTACTTTCCGCTTGAGCTTCAAGTATTGGGGGATAAGCTCTGATTCCAGGCGTTTGAAGGGAGATACGACACAGCCGGTGTGGAAGCTCATAGGGGCCAGCTTTACACCCCCGAATGGTGCCTTGGAATCAAGGACAAACCCCTGGTTCATATGGGAGATCATGTCCAAGACCTGGACTGAATCCAGATCGAAGACAGGTTTGGCGTTTCCCATGAATCCGTATCTGGGGTAGTCCCCTGTGAGCACCAATAGGTTTTTAAGACCGGACCGATCAAGCACGAACAACTGGCTCTCCACGAGATTACGGTTTTTGTCCTTGCAGGAAAAGTGGATGATTGGATCGATCCCAAGGGCCATTATTTCAGAGCCAAGGGCCCTGGGCGTAAGCGCTGGGTGTCCTCCGGCGTTGTCTGTTATGGAGAGAGCGCTGATCAATCCGCCGGCTGCTGCCTCTCCGGCAAACTGGAGGATTTCGTCAATGGCCTTGCCCTTTGAGGCCCTGGCGGGCACAAGCTCAAATGTAATTACAAAGCTGCGTTTTGCCCCATTGACATCATATCCTGAATCCCTTTGGGCCAGACGCTCTTCCATGGCCTTTTGGAGCTTTGAGTGAAGAGAACCAGGGGGTGATTGGGTGATTGGGTGATTGGGTGATTGAGTGATTTTTTCTAATCCTCTGTCGTCCATTTTATAGACAATTTCCTCCGCGTAGCTTGCGTTTATCACCTATTCGTATGGTCACCCGCTGGTTGTCCAGATACTCAAGGAGCGGGATCATGTACTTTCTGGAAAGCCCTCCGGCAAGATCCCGAAATTCGTTTATGCCAAGCTCGCCGTGCTCTTTGATGAAACGAATGACCATGGCCTTAATTTTATCCAAGGCGCTGTGGTGAAAATAAAGATCGTCCTTCAGACGTATAAGAATCCCTTCCCTGACCATCAAATCAAATATTTTGTCCGCCGCCTTCTCATGCCCTGCCGTGCGGCCAAGTGCGTCTTCACGAAAAGGGGGCTGAAAACCGGCCTGTTTGAAGATAAGTTCAAGCTTGCTCCTGAGTTCCTTTTCTTCATCCCCAAGAATCACATTGTGGGTGGAAAGCCGGACAAGATCCTTTTCCTGTGCAATCTTTCCTGACTTGACAAGATCAGAAAGGAGCATTTGAAACAGCCTCTGATTTGGTGATTTGGTGATTTGGTGATTTGGTGATTGAAAGGCAGGTCCGGTAACTCCGGCTATGGGAAAGAGGCGGGACCTGAGCTCCTCTTTGGACAGACCCTGGACAAGAGGATTGTTATGGTGAAAGGTTCGCAGGATGTCCAGCGCCTGCTCCTTTAGAGACTCGTAAATTTTACCGTGGATGAGTCTCTGTCCTTCTCCCTCAAAGCATACAACTTTTCTGGAGCTCAGGAGAGGATCAAGCTCCCGGGCAAGGCGTTTTCCATAGATGCTGCTACGCATCGCGAGTTCAGACTTTGAAAGCCCCCTCACACCCGCACGTTGCAGATGATATCCAATGATGTCAGCCGGTCCGCCTTTGGCCAGGATATCAAGCTCTGTCCAGAGTGCCGGCCGGGTCCGCTTGCGTCTCCTTGGAACAGGGTGGAGGATCCTTCCACCACCTATGGTACGGATAGGTGAATAACTCCTGATAACATAGTGATCTCCTGAGAGGACTGCCACCGGTTCCTTCAGCATTATCTGGATATAGGCCTCTGAACCCGGAACAAGCTCATCGCCCTGGAGCAGGACCCTTCCGATAACCTCGTCTGTTCCCACGTGAAAGCGGACAGGACTCCTGTGCCGCAGGGGACGGCCTGCGTGGGCAAGATACAGAAAATCCAAGTCAATGAGGTAGCTCGCATGCAGGCTCCCCGGAGTGGCTATAACGTCTCCCCTGCTGACATCCTCTTTATCAAGACCCTGCAGATTGAGGGCCGTGCGCATCCCCGGATGGGCCTCCTGGGCCTCCTTCCCGTGGACCTGAATACCCCGAATCCTGGCAGTCATCCCTTTGGGATAGATAGATACCTCGTCTCCCAATCTAATCTGCCCTGAAATGGAAGTGCCGGTGACTACCGTGCCAAAGCCTTTTATGGTGAATACCCTGTCCACCGGAAGGCGATATGGTCCGACCGGTGCCTTTGGCACCACTTCTGATACCATCTCCTCCAGGACACTGAGGAGTTCGTCAAGGCCGTCTCCTGTAACTGAGGAGACAGCCAGCACAGGAGCATCTTCCAGAAATGTGCCGGAGACAAAATCACTGACGTCCTCAGTGACCATTTCCAGCCATTCCTTTTCCACAAGGTCCTTTTTGGTCAGAACAACAAGTCCCTTCTTAACTCCAAGGAGACGGCATATCTCCAGGTGCTCTGTGGTCTGGGGCATTATCCCTTCGTCAGCAGCTACCACAAGGGCAACGAGGTCCATCCCCATGGCTCCGGCCACCATGTTTTTTACAAAACGTTCATGGCCAGGGACGTCTACTACTCCCACTTGCCGGCCTGAAGGCAGGGAAAGAAGGGCAAAACCCAGTTCAATAGTGATGCCCCGCTCTTTTTCCTCTTTTAGCCTGTCGGTATCTATTCCGGTGAGGGCTTTGACCAGGGCGGTCTTCCCGTGATCAATGTGGCCGGCAGTACCAAGAATGATGGTCTTGGTATCCATGAATCAGCTCACCTTTGCCCCTGATTCTGCCGGAGTGGCCACGGTGGTCAGATGAAGGCCTTTATCGTCTTTGGCCACAAGCAACATCCCCTCGGATCGTACTCCCCTGATCTTTACCGGCTTAAGATTGGCAACCACAACTACTTGCCTGCCGACAAGATCTTCAGGTGAAAAGTGTTCTGCAATACCGGCAACGATAGTTCGTTCTTCCGGACAGCATACGTTGAGTTTAACAAGTCTGTCTGCCTTGGGTATCCTCTCGGCAGCCGTTATTTTTGCCACTCTGAGGTCTATCTGTTGAAAATCCTCAAAGGAAACCAGTTTTTCAGCATCTTCAGACATAGTCTTTTTTTTGACCTCCTTCTTGTCCTTTGCCTTCCCTGCTTCCAACCTGGGAAACAGGGACGGTATGCGTGAGGTCTTGGTCCCGGGAGTCAGAACTCCCCATCGCCGGGCCGCGTCAAGATTCAGGTCCTTCTGCGGGTCAAGACCTATGGCCTCCTGCATTTTCCTGGCGGTTGACGGCATCACAGGGGCTACCAGGATTGAAAAAATCCGAAGAGACTCAAGGAGTGTATAGAGAACATTTCTCAGTTGGCCGGCTTTAGCCGGGTCCTTGGCCAAGACCCATGGGGCAGAGGTGTCAATCACTTTATTGGCCTTATTTATTACTTCCCAGACTGCCTGCATGGCCCTGTGCACTGCAAAGGACTCCATGGTCTTTTCCCAGGCAGGTACTAGTTTGAGCGCAGCCTCACGCAGCTCTTTCTCCACTCCCTCAGGGTCTTGAGGTGCAGGGACATCTCCCTTGACATATTTCAGGACCATGGCCAGGGTTCGACTCACAAGATTTCCCAGGTCATTGGCAAGATCAGCGTTTATCCTCAGCAAGAAGGATTTTTCGCTGAATCCGGCATCCAGGCCAAAGGCCATCTCCTGCATCAAACAGTATCTGGTTGCATCTACACCAAAGGACTCAACCAGACCCCTCGGCCGTATTACGTTTCCAAGGCTCTTGGACATCTTCTGATCACGGATCTGCCAGTAGCCGTGGACATGGAGACGGCTATAGGGCTTGAGGCCAATGGCCTTAAGCATAGTGGGCCAATAAATGCCGTGTGGTTTCAGGATATCTTTGGCTATCACGTGTTCGGCCACCGGCCAGAACTTTGAAAAATTGGGGTCATCCGGATATCCCAACCCGGTTAGATAGTTGATCAGGGCATCAAACCAGACATAGGTTACAAATTTATCGTCAAACGGAAGGGGAATGCCCCACGTGAGACGGCTGACGGGCCTTGAGATGCAGAGGTCATCCAGGGGATCCTTTAAGAAGGACAGTACTTCATTCCTGTAACGCTCCGGCGTGATGAACAACGGGTGCTTCTTTATATGGTCTATCAGCCAGTCCTGGTAGCGGCTCATAAGGAAAAAATAATTTTTTTCCTTCAACCGTACCGGGACAGTACCATGGTCCGGGCACTTTCCGTCCTCAAGTTCCCGTTCCATATAAAAGCGTTCACACCCAAAACAGTAAAGCCCCTCATATTCCCTGAAAACTATGTCCCCTCTGTCATAGACCTCCTGCAGTATGCGCTGCACGGTTGCGATATGTTCCGGCTCCGTGGTGCGAATAAATCTGTCAGACTCAATGTCCAGAAGGGGCCAGGACTCCCTGAACAAGGAGCTTATCCTGTCTGCATAGGTCTTTGGGTCTATCCCCTGCTTCTCTGCTGCCTGAACAATTTTGTCCCCATGTTCATCTGTTCCGGTCAGAAAAAAGGTCTCCTCCCCGCGAAGTTTATGGAACCGGTTCTGTACATCAGTAATCACAGTTGAATATGCATGTCCCAGATGTGGTTCTGCATTTACGTAGTAAATGGGTGTTGTTATGTAGAATCTGTTTTTCATTGAGTAACCTACTGATAGGTTAGGAATTTCCTTTTTTGAACACAGATGAACACAGATGAACACAGATTTTCAAATCTATGAATAATAAGTATCTGTGTATATCTGAGAAAATCTGTGTCCTATTTAATATTTTTTTTTGCCTTGGATTGCGTGTGTCCTCCCTTACGCCTATTTTTTCCTTTTGCTTTTAAATTTTTTTCTTTAGTTCTATCCTTGGGTCGGCTGGCATTATCTTTAGATGCAGTTGAATGCTCTTGCCTCTTTTTCTCCGTCCCCGGTTTACTTCCAGATCGCTTCTGCTTTGGTGAATGGGTGATTGATTTATCTGTTTTTATTTGTTTCTGTTTTCTTTTATCCGTGACCGAGGATTTGGGCTTTTTCTTTTGTTGCAAACGATGTTGCTCAAGCTCTGAAATTTTAAATTCTAGTTGCGTGTCATCAGAAAAAACCACTGTGACTGTCTGGCGCAGGATGTCTCGGCGTATTACTTTACCTTGGCCGGCAGGAGTATCACAAGGTTTTCCAGGGAGGGGCATGCCTTTGGCAAATTCCAGATATATTCCGTATTCATAGGTAAGACAGCATAACAATCTACCGCAAATTCCAGATATTTTGTTTGGATTCAAAGGGAGATTCTGGGCTTTGGCCATTTTTATGGATACGGGATCAAAACCCTGAAGAAAGCTGGCACAACAGAACTCCCGGCCACAATTTCCTACTCCTCCTATCATTTTGGTCTCGTGTCTTATGCCTATCTGACGCATTTCCACTCTTGTCCGCAGGGTTTTTACCAGGTCCTTTACCAATTCCCTGAAATCTACTCTGCCCTCTGCAGAATAGTAAAATACGACCTTGCTTCCATCGAAAAAGCTCTCCACCCTGACTAGCTTCATGGAAAGACCCAGGGCACGAATACGCTCTGCGCAGACATCACGGGCGTCCTTTTCCCGATCCAGATTCCGATAGTAGAGTTCTATTTCATGAGTGCTGGCCAAACGCTCCACCTTGGGAGGAACGGCATCCACAGGCATTTTGATCACCACAGGACGTCCGAGTACTCGGCCGACCTCGATTCCGTGTTCTGTAGGCACCACTACCCACTCTGCATCCATTACCGGAACATTACCCGCATCGTAGTGGGACGGAGGCCATTTTGGCCTGAAGCGGACCGCGATAAGTACTATGGATGTTTCATCCTTAACCACTTCGCCGTTGTTCGGTCCCTTGAGGTCTGATGCCGGGGCATCAGGTTCATTATTTTGTTCCTGATCGCTCGCCATTTCTATATTTCCCTCTTTCATAGTCTGATATGATAACAGATTATTTCAGGAAAATCTTCTAACCCGGATAAAACTGAACAAAAGCAAGCGGTATTAAACAAAAATTCAGACATTCAACAACAATTGTCATGGTAGCTCTGTTTTTGTATATTGCCAGAAATGTCAAATCTGCGCAGTTCTGTTATGACCTATCTCAATCCTTCGATTCAAAATGGTTCTTTCAATGATCGCCGAGGCGCTAAAATCTTTAGTTGAGTCATGAATACTTCAGAAATTGTAGCACGGATGTGCCGTAAGGAACTGAGTACTGCTGATATCAAGGCCATATGCAAGGCTCGTGGTTTTTCACCCAAAGAGGCAAAGAATCGCAAGTTTTTGGAAAACTTTATCCTCTCTGACCAGGGTGTTGCCAAAGCCATGAACACACTGACCCAAAAGGAAATCATTGTCCTGCATGCGCTTAAGCAGAAGTCTCGGGCAGTTGATGTTGCCTTTTTTGATTGCATTTATGGTCCCCCTGATAGAAAATTTTCGTGGAGTACTACGTTTACAAAGAAGTATAAAGATGTCTTTAAACTGGTAAAGCAGTCTCTCATTCGCCGTGGTGTATTGCTTTTTGCTGAAGATTCCGTGGCTTGGGGAAAAAACACAAAATTGGAGAGATTGATCTTCCTTTTCCCTGCTGAATTTCAGAAATTTCTCCCTTCTCCCCTTGAGCCGATCAGAGATATCTCAGGTCCTGGTCATTCGAGCGAATTGGTCCTGAGGAAAAAGTTGCTGAAAATAACCGGCAGAGGTAGCAACCTTCCAGTGATAGACGAAAAAGATTTTAAGCTGAACATAACAGGCGGAGAGCTTCTCATGGGCAAAAAGGCATTCAAAGCCGAGTACCTGCACAAGTGGCAAAAGGCAGGCTGGGCCGGTGCACTGGCAAAGCGGAAGGCCGATAAGTTCCGGGCCGAACAGTTTTGTCTCACTGACGCTGTGAGCTATGCGCTTTCGCTGCTCAGCCCAGAGGAGTGGCTTGCGGGTGGGCAACTGGAACCGGTCCTGAAGATCTTTTGTCACGGCCTTCATCTCGATGATGTCCAACAGGACCCACATGAGATCTGCCATGCAGGCTGGAGATGGGGATGTCTGTCAAGAAATACGGCCAATAATCAAACCTGCTATCGCATGAGAGGGAATTATCCGGATATTGACAAAGACCAGCCCTTCACCCGCTATTTGAGACCCGGCAAGGAGCAAGACCTCATAATAGATTTGGCAACCATTCCCTACAAGGATCTGGAGACTCTGGCCGGGATATCAGATTTCAAGGTCATTGGTTCTCAACTGACCGCAGTTCCCGACATGGTGAGGCTCGGGCGAGTCTTTAACAGCATTTGTCAAGAACCTTTGACTATCTGGCTTAGGGACAATGTGCCGTGCTTTGGGGATGCGATTAAAAAGGTAAAAGCGCTGTGGGGAAAACAGATAATTCATCAAGACCTTCTCGTTGCCAAGGTGAGAGACCTGAGCCTGAAAGTAGCGATTGAAAAATCGTTTTCCGACCCTGCGAAGCTTGTCTTTTTGCCTAATGACTTTATCGCTTTTCCCAGAGGACTCCTTGGCGAAATAGAAAAACTGGTAACAAAATCCGGATTCGTGGTGAGATCTATACCATGAAGTTGGCACGCATAGATGTAAATGATCTGGACGTATTTACCAACCCGTGCGATCTTCGGAAAGACCTGCATGTCTTTGTGGACTACGTTGCAAATCGAGATGTCAAGCGCTCAACCAGAGGCAATAACCTGCCAAAGGTGGACGCAAGAAGGCTGGCCAAGCTGATAACAGATCCTGATGCGGTGGAACAGGTAGAGGCGAATGCCCGGGGAACCTGGCTTGGCTATGTGGATTGGGTGGTCCTGAAACTCGGCTTTGTTGATTATGATACAAAAGGGACGTATCTCGGCTATTACAGCAGAGAACCATCTTATCCTGACAACTACATCGAATATCAGGAAAAGAAATACAACCGTTTCATGGCCCTGCCGCTTCAAGACCAGGAACAACTTATCCTGAATACCCTGATTGAACACTATAGTTACAGCGAAAACGAGTTGCTTCAAACCGGGGCCCAGGGATGCCTCAATACATTCGATTATCGTGGATGCGCAACCGGAATACTTCCCTTCCTCGATTTTGCCAAGAGCAGAAGGTTCTTGTTAGACATCCTGAAGGGGTGTGAAAGCAACGTCTGGTATAGCGTCGCATCGCTGGTTCAATACCTGAAATCCGAGCATCCTTGGTTTCTTGTCCCTAAAAAACCGCGCTATAAGTATAAGTCAGACAAGCTTGACGGACGATATGGTAATTTTCGTGAAGGCAAGCAGTATTCCGGTGACGAGAAAACCATATCGGTCAAGGACCCGAATGCCTTTGAAAAAGTGGAAGGCCGCTATGTGGAACGTTTCCTGGAAGGTATTCCTCTAACCCTGGGTTATCTCAGCGTGGCATATGACCGGAGTGAAGACGAAAAGATCTATCCTTCAATGAACAAACTCAAGGGGTTCAAGTTAAACCAAGGCTTTTTGCGTTTTATGCACAAAGATATCAGTTCCCCCAAGGTAACGGTCCAGCCCAATTTTGAAATCCACGTGGAATCACCTTTTTATCCAGCCGGCATAATGGCCGAACTGGCCCCCCTGGCCGATATTGTCTCTGCCGACACGGTCTCTATTTTGAAGTTAAAGAAAAAGAAGGTGGCAGCACAATTGGCCCGGGATGAATCACTAAACGTTACTGATCTCCTTAAGGACATCTCAGGCAAAAAACTGCCTCAAAACGTATTGGCTGAACTTGAGGAATGGGCAGGACATTCACAGGTATTCACCCTGTATGATGGGTTCGCCTTGCTGGAAGGGGACAAGAACCTGCTGTTTGCAAAGGACTTTACTGTTGAAAACATCACCCCTTCCCTTCGAATTGTCCAATCCACGGAGGAGCTCTTTTCCAAACTCGAGGAGCAAGAGCTTGTGCCTCTGCTTGTCAAGCACCCGGAAAAATTTCTCAAGCCTTTACCTAACAAGGCCCGAACTATATTTGCAAAGATAACCAAGGCAAGGCCCGAACGAAAAAGGAAAAAGACATTTATCCTGAAACGCAAGATCAGTATTACCTTACATTTTCCTGCCAAATCCCTGTTTGAGAAATGCCGGAAGGCATTGATTCGGCAGAGGGTCCCGGTCGAAGTAGAGCCTTCAGCAAACACGATTACCTATCTGAGGCAACACAAGGCCCTGGTAGCAAGTACGCTCAAGATACTTGAAAAAGACTATGTCATCCGTATTGAGGATATTGATTCATGATTGACCCCGGGCCTCTTATTATTCAAAGTGATCACACCCTTATGCTTGAAGTGGCACATCCAAAATATGCCGAGTGCCGGGATTTCCTGGCATCCTTTACTGAACTGGTCAAATCGCCTGAGTTCATACACACCTACAAAGTCACTCCCTTGTCCTTGTGGAATGCCGCGGCCCTTGAAGTGCCTCTGGCCGACATCATCAGCAGGATGGATCACTTCTCCCGTTATGAACCCCCTTCAGGCGTTCTTGTAGATATCAGAGAATGGTATGGGGCATATGGCAAGCTCATCCTGGAAAAAGATTCCGGGACACGTTTGAGGTTAAGGATCACAGATCCGGTAATCCTTGAAAGGATATCCCATGATGACGAGCTGAAACGATTCCGGCTCTTGAAAACCGAAGATGGATTTTTCATTGAATCCGGCGAACGCGGCAATCTGAAGCAGGCCATGGTCAAGGTCGGTTATCCGGTCAAAGATCTGTGCGGGTATGTGCGCGGCGCGCCGACTGACATAGCCTTGCGCCGGACTGATATTGATGGCCATCCCTTTGCCCTGCATGATTATCAGATAGATGCAGTGGATGCCTTTTACCAATCTGGACGTTCTTCCGGCGGCAGCGGCATAGTTGTCCTTGCATGCGGGTCGGGCAAGACTGTCATCGGGTTGGGGATTATGAGTAAAATAGCCAACTATACCTTGATTATTACTACCAATAACATATCAGTGCACCAATGGAAAAACGAGCTGATCGCCAAGACAACAGTCAGCCCTGAAGAGATCGGCGAGTTTACCGGTCTTACCAAGACTATCAGGCCGATAACGATCACGACCTACCAGATGTTGACCTTTCGCCGCTCCAAAGAAGAGCCGTTTGCCAATCTGGATATTTTCACAGAACATAACTGGGGGCTCATTATCTATGATGAAGTTCATCTTTTGCCCGCACCGGTCTTTCGAGCCACAACTGCGATTCAGGCTAAACGGCGTCTGGGACTTACTGCTACCCTGGTACGAGAAGACGGCAAGGAGGGGGATGTCTTTGCCCTCATTGGTCCCAAGAGATATGATGTGCCCTGGAAGACTTTGGAGAGCCGGGGCTTTATTGCCGAAGCCATATGCACGGAGTACAGGATTCCTTTGCCTCCGGAGGAAGAACTCGAATACGCTCACGCCCCCAAGAGACAACGCTTTCGTATAGCCGCAGAGAATTCGAGAAAACTCCTTCTGACAAGGGAATTGATCTTCAACCACGCAGACGACAAGATCCTGATTATCGGGCAGTATATTTCACAAGTGAAAAATATCGCCCAGATGCTGAACTTCCCCCTTATTACCGGTGGGACCAAACACGAAGATCGCGAGAAGTTGTATGGGGACTTCAGAAAAGGGTTGATCAAGATCCTGGTTGTCTCCAAAGTGGCTAATTTTGCAGTAGACCTGCCTGATGCCAATGTGATGATCCAGATCTCCGGCGCCTTTGGCTCTCGACAGGAAGAGGCCCAGCGACTCGGCCGTATACTGCGTCCGAAACAGCGTTCTTCCCATTTCTACACTATAGTCTCAAAAGGGACTGACGAGCAGAGCTTTGCCGCAAACCGCCAGCTTTTTCTTGTTGAGCAGGGGTACAAATACCGAATCCGCTATTACGAAAACAGCGGTGATGCTGAAGTCCCGGAATAATAGTACGGATGGTAACTTCTCAATAAGTCCGGGCAAATCATATTTTGCGATTA
>CBETWD010000025.1:0-20835 GCA_965539945.1 uncultured bacterium | reverse complement strand
GGAGGATTATTCCTGCCTGTGTACGATCTTGTGAGCACGCTGGGAGGGAGGTAAGATATCAGTTCAGAATTTTCAACCTGTGCGATTACGCAACACGCTAAAAAAAATTGGATATTCGTTTTTCGTTCGATGTTGGACGTTCGATGTTGGATGTTGGACGTTCATCTTTTTTTATGTCTTGTTTCGTGCTTTCGTAATTGATTTTGAATAGTTTCTTAACCGCACAAGGTCTAAATATTTTGCCCAAGTAACAAAATCAGCATTTTCACTTAGATCGCTGAAAAAGTAATAGTATCTGTGGTTGAAGCAGTCTGAACAGCGCCCGCGTTTGCCACCGGAGCAGTATTGACTGTTTCTTAAGGTTTATTGGCGTTGTAGCACTCAGCAATCTCGTCTGCGCCAAGTGCCCAGTTGTATACAGCGACCTCATCAATTGAACCAGCGAGAGGTTGGTAAACGTTGTTGTCATTAGAGCTTCCTATACTCAGGGGATTTGAAGAAATACTGATGGTCTTGCCGCCTGTTTCTGTTTGGGCTTCAAGATCACCATCAATATAGATTTTCAATGCCGTGCCATCGTATGTCCCAACCACATAATGCCAACTGTCATCGGTAATGATTGTGCTGCTGTCTATATAATAGTGAGTATGATCAACGTCATCTGCATAAAATTCCAGGAGAACAGTATCAAAACCCCAATATCTGCTCATGCTGTATCCCTCTGCATATTTGGAGCTGAATTTGTCTATGATTCTGCCATAGCTATTGGGCGGTTGATTTGAACTCGCTTTCACCCATGCCTCAAGCGTAAACGCATCTGTAAAACCCAGATTCGCATCATTCCCGCAACTGACACAATCATCTATTCCATCAAAATTCAATGCGGTAAGACTAACGCCTGTTGTATATGTTGCACCACAAATTGTTCCATTGTTGCCGTCTGCTGAATCATAAGCGATATTTCCCGAGCCTTCGTCAAAGCGCCATCGCCCTATAGGCCCTTGGTCGGATGGCGCCCCCCCTCCTGCGGATGTGACTGTCACGTTCAGTGTGAACTGGGCAATATTGCTTGGACATGTTGCATCTGTGGCCGTGAGGGTGAAGGTGTATGTGCCGGGAGTAGTTGTGCCGTTTTTCTTGATCAGGCATGTGTCACTTCCTTCGGAAGAAACAGTAAAACCGGTTGCGCCGCCCGTATTCAGTTGCCATTCAATATCTCCGATATGACCTCCATATGCCTTGAAGGTCTCCTCCTGGTTTGGGCTGTCCCAGGTAATGTCCGTGCCCGAGCCGCTTGTCCTGAATATGGACAGATTTTTTGTCACCTGAAGTGAAAAGTCCTTTGAAGCGGTTTTCGGCCCGCCGTCTGCTACAAGCGTGGAGTCTTCGACTTGAACGGAGATGCTGTATGTCCCCGGGCACTGGTCAAGGGTACCTGAGAGATGCCCGGTATATGTATTGAGAGAAAAATCCGTAAATCCACCGTTGGAAGTCAGTGTCCATTCATAAGGCGTTGTTCCTCCCTGTGCTTGAAATGTGACTGCCGAGTAGTTGCTGTTGACAGGGCCGGAGGGAATAGTGTCAGTCGTTATGATAAGATTTTCCGCGTCTGCACAGGCCGGATCACCGGCGCAGTCCGGATCATCGCAATCCGTAAGCCCGTCTCCATCGTCATCTATTCCGTTGTTGCAGATTTCAGAGGCACTGCTGCTGCCGCTATCACCGCCGCTCCCCGCGCAGTTTTTATCAAGGAGTTCGTAAAATGAAAACGCTCTCACGACATCATCATAGTCAGGGGACTGAATCCTGTCCGGAGCGTTGAACCCCGGGGGATATTCGCCATTGCACAGATCAAAGAAACCGTTTGCGCCGTCAAGGTCCTTGGCGCCGCCGCTTGCGACTATGTATGCCTGGTTTGCGGAGTTGGTTTCATCGGCGCTGCTGCAGTTGTCAACAGCGTTGGTGTATACCTTGTCTGCGGCAAAGGCCGCGGTGCCTGCATTGCTTATTGCAGTGCAGAAGTCATCGCGGTCTGCAAATGCTTCGGTCAAGTCATTATACACAGCGTACTTTATGCTGTTTGTCCAGGGGTCCTCGGCATAGGAAAGACCTATAGTCACGTAAGGCAAAGTCCCCATATAGACGCCGCTTTCTTCCCGGCCGTCGCCGTTGCTGTCGGCACAGGGTAATCGGTGATGGGTCATGCTGTAACCTTGCAGTGCGTAATCGACCCTTTCCAGAATAGCCTGGGCCTTCCTTATTTTGGCGGACTGTATAAGGGAGGGCAATACAGATGTGACAATAGAGATAACAATCCCGATGATGACCATGACCACGGCTATCTCAATCAGGGTAAACCCCCTGTTGTTTCCAGCCTTCTTTGATGGAAGATAGGTGTGGTGCATGATCCCGGTCTCGTTCTGATCATTCATCATTTTTTGTAACAGTTCAGCCACGAATGAACACGAATTTACACAAATAAAGGTAAGGGAACTTGAACCGTGAACCTGAGTAGTTGCCGGGATTTTTTCTTTATTCGAGTCCATTTGTGTTCATTCGTGGCTGAACTATTAGCATTTTTTGAGTTACATCTTTTGGAAGCCACTTAAGACAGATAGCCTGTCATGCCGTCAAACCGCAAACCGAGCCGCATTTTGAGATGAAGAAGAGGGGTCTTGAGAGGTCATGAAGGGTCAGTTCTGCGGTTTTGACTCGTTATACCTCGTTTGGATTTCTTCATGTGTTAGTACCACATTATATATTGCCACTTCGTCCATCTTACCATTAAAGAAATAGGCAGGATTGCTATCGCTATCAATTCCAGATCCGATATATACTTTATTTGAATCTGCTAGCATAGCACATTCGCATCCACAATCAGTAGCCGAATAAGTGCACGAACCGGCCTGTAATACCCCGTTGACATATAACTTTGGCAGTGCGGTGCCGCTCTTTGTTGCTACAACATGATACCATACCCCATTGGCGTACGTGTTATCTGTAGAATACACCTGCCACTGGCCGTAAGGATTAGTATTGGGATTGGTCCAGTAGAACTGCAACAAACCTGAATCTTTACTAAATCTAAGGTCATAGTTAGCAGTATCGCCAATACCCCTCTTTGAGACGATTTCATGCCAGAACGCATCACCTAATGTATCAGGTCGCACCCATGTTTCAATGGTGATCTCCTGCGTAATATCCAGGTTATTATTATCGTTAATTTCAATGTAGCTACTGGAACCATCAAAGTCCAGGGCAGACCCGCTTACGCCTGTTGTCCATAATTCTCCACTGATGGTGCCGTCATTACTATCTTCAGAATCAGTGGCTGTAGTTCCCGTGTTCTCATCAAAGTGCCACAAGGAGACGGGAGTGACTGCATTCGTAGGTTTTGACTCGTTGTAGTATGTTAAAACTTCTTCAGGGGCTATCGCTTTGTCGTACACTGATACTTCGTCGATCAAACCATTGAAGCATACTGTGCCACCAACCCTGCCACCTATTGAGAAATTACCTGCACCGATACATGGCAATCCCGATGAATCGGGAGTGTTTGAGTTTGCGAGAGCACCGTTAAGATATATGTATTTGGTTGTACCATCCCAAACAGCAACGACGTGGTACCACCGGTTAGCGCTTATGGCCCCTGTGTTTAAATTGGTCCATTCCCCGCTGCCGGTTGTGAAACTGAGTGTGTTATCGTCAGCCATATACATGGACAACGTGACGTGTGCACTGGATGCGAATTTATCAGTTATGACTACCCAGTCTTGATCGATTCTATTGGCTTTTACCCATGCAGAAACCGTGAAGGGGGTGTTTTCAGGTAAATTGGGATTGTTGCCGCAATCTACATAGGCACCTGCTCCATCGAAATCAAGCGCAGACCCGCTTACACCTGTTGTCCATATCGCATCTGTGATAGTTCCATCGTTACCATCTGCTGAGTCATACGCAATCGTGCCTGTGTTTTCGTCAAAGTGCCATTGCCCCACAAGCCCTTGGTCGGATGGCGCCCCCCCGCCCGCGGATGTGACTGTCACGTTCAGGTCGATCTGGGCCGTATTGCTTGTGCACGTTGCATCTGTAGCCGTGAGGGTGAAGGTGTATGTGCCGGGCGTGGTTACGCCGTTTTTCTTGATCGTGCATGTGTCACTTCCTTCGGAAGAAACAGTAAAACCGGTCGCGCCGTCCGTATTCAGTTGCCATTCAATATCTCCGAGATGACCTCCATATGCCTTGAAGGTCTCCTCCTGGTTTGGGCTGTCCCAGGTAATGTCCATGCCTGAACCGCTTGTCCTGGATATGGACAGATTGTTTGTTACCAGAAGAGAAAAGTTCTTTGAAGCGGTCTTGGGCCCGCCGTCTGCTACAAGCGTGGAGTCTTCGACCTGAACGGAAATAGTATATGTCCCAGGGCACTGGTCAAGGGTACCTGAGAGATACCCTGTATATGTGTTGAGAGAAAAATCCGTAAATCCACCGTTGGAAGTCAGTGTCCATTCATAGGGCGTTGTTTCTCCCTGTGCCTGGAACGTAACTGAACAGTTGCTGTTGACAGGACCGGAGGAAATAGTGTCAGTCGTGATGACGAGGTCCCCCGCGCTGGCGCAGGCCGGATCATCGACACAGTCACTGTCGTCGCAATCGATGTCCCCGTCTCCGTCATCATCTATTGCATTGTCGCAGATTTCCACGGCGCTACCGCCGCTGTCGCCGCCTTTGCAGTTTTTGTAACTGAGCTCATTAATGGGAAACGCCATTGTGAGATCATCGTAAGTGCCGGATTGGATCCTGTTCGGTGCATTGAACCCTGGATTATTCTCGCCATTACAGAGATCAAAGAAACCGTTTGCTCCATCAAGATCTTTAGGGCCACCGCTTGCAATAACATAGGCCTGGTTGCTGGAGTTGTTTCCATCGGCGCCGGCGGAGAGATCAGCCAAAGTAGTAAATACTTTTTCATCAGTAAAATTCCCAGTGCTTGCGCTGCTTATTGCAGCACAGAAAGCATCGGCATTTGAAAAAGTCGCTGCCAGATCATCATATACACCGTATTTTATCTTGTTTCCCCAGGCATCCTTGCCGGATGAAAGTCCTATGGTCAGATATGGCAGATCGCCCAGGTAGATATCGCTGTCTTCCGTGCCGTCACCGTTGCTGTCTGCAAATGGCAGCCGGTGATTGGCCATGCTATAGCCTCGCAAGGCGTAATCGACTTTTTCCAAAATGGCCCGAGCTTTTTTTGTCTTGGCAGACTGGATAAGGGATGGGATCACAGACGCAACAATGGAGATGACAATCCCCACAATAACCATGACCACTGCCATCTCAATAAGGGAAAAGCCTTTGCTGTTCTTAGTCATCATCTATATAACAGCCAGATGCTGAGGCATTGAATGCTGTTGTTCTCTCAACGGGAATACTACATGACACAAAGTGAAGTCCGTGCCTTGCCGTGGAAAAGCCAGGGCGGCTTTTTACATTGAAAGATGAGCGTCCAACATCGAACGTCGAATGAAAAACGAATACCGAACACTCAACGGCTATTTATGATTCGTAGCGAATACTCGAGCAGCCTTTCTTCCAGGTCACAAGTCTTTTTCTTCATCTTTTTCCATTCGACGTTCGATGTTGGGCGTTCGATGTTCGATGTTCATCTTTTTAGCAGTTTATCTTTCATGACTATAAGGATACCAATCCGAACCACGGAGCCTCTCGGTCTTGTAAACAATGGCCTCATTGCTATACGTATTATATATGACCTTTCGACCCATATCCCCGCCCACATCCTCTGAAATTATCTTGATCCCGGATCTCTCCAGAACACACCTGGCGACCCTGATATTTTCCAGGGCTATCTTTTCACACTCAGTCGAATGCCGTAACGACGCTCCGCCGAATATCTGGGCCCCGACGTCTCTCCTGTCAGCGTCCCAATCCAGAAATATCTTTATCAGATGGTTGATTGCCACATTCCCGTATTTGGCGGTCGCCGTGTCTCTGTTATCGGTAAAGGGATAGAGATAGTGAGCCATACCGCCATAATTTCCTTTACATCCCCATAGAGATACCGCCACACACGACCCGACAACTGTAGATATATTTGAAGGTTCCCTGTTCAAGAAAATATATCCAGGCTTCAGATAGTACTCGTAAAACCGGATATCTCTGTCTCCCATAGCATATACTCATGACAATTTGAGCTTTTCAAAGACCTCAAAAATCAAGATCCTCATCATCTTCTTCTATATCTTCTTCTTCATATTCTCCTTCATCACTCACTCCTAACGCTTCATAGAGACGTTCTTTGACCTCCTGAGGTAAAAACGGCTTTTTGATAAAACCATCTGCCCCCAGTTCAAAGGCCTCCTGCATGCGTTTTTCACCGCTTTCTGTAGTTATGAGTATTACCGGGATCTTTTTAAGGAGATCATCCTTTTTAATCTCCGCCAAGAACTCCAGTCCGTTCATCTCCGACATGTTTATATCCGAGAGGATTACATCCACCCGGTTATCAGCCAGCACCTTAAAGGCCTCTTTACCGTGACCGGCAAAAAGACATTGATCCATTTTGAAACCCGACATGGAAATGACCTTCTTGATGACGGCCCTCATAGAACTTGAATCGTCTACAATCAATACATTAAAGGCCATAGTGACTCCTCACATCAGTCTCACGGCATAACCCGGACAAAAGCCGGAACCAAAAAGGGATGAAGATAAAAAAAATTGATCACGAAAACACGAAAAATTGAAAGCACGAAATAAAACAACATTCAGGCTTTCGTGTCTTCGTATTTTCGTGATGGTGTTTCAAAATTTTTTGCCAGAAAAAACACAAAAATAATTACTAAGGTACTAAAAGGCAATTTGTGGCCGAGTAGAGTATAGCAAGCACTCGAACCACTATAACTCTATTATAGTCCCGCGATTTTTAACCAAGACCTGGCCGGTGGATAAATGCAGCGTAACGGTCCGGTTGTAATTGTCGCCGATGTCTTCGGCACTTACCATTACCTTGTTTTTCCAGAATATTTTTCTTACAGCAGTTATGTTTTTCTCGCCGATCCGAAAGTAGTTCTCATTGTCCAGCACACTGGCCCCTCCGGCGATCTTCACGATCATCCGTTTTTTGTTAGCCCCGAGCTTGTAACAGGACTTAAATAGAAGGGGTATGCCTGTATCGGCAAACATTGCAGGTTTCTTTCTGGCCTTATCCAAATCCAGCGATGAAGTAGGAAGCATGAAGTGTAAGAGCCCTCCCACTTTTACACTTGGATCAAAAACAGTAATACCTATACATGAACCAAGGGCGTAAGTAATAAGCACATTATTCGGATCTCTGCTGACCTTAACATCTGAAATGCCGACTATTTCTTGACTCATAACAAGTAATTTCTCCACCACTGATTATTTATGATAGACAGTTGGCTCTTCATATTTGAATCGATGGACTAATCCGGTCAAACTCTCAGAATGACCTATAAACAAATAACCGCTTTGTTTTAGACAGTCGTAGAATCTGTTAATCAAATCCTCTTGTGTCTTCTTATCGAAATATATCATTACGTTTCTGCAAAATATGATATCAAAAGCATTGTTAAAAACCGGTTTGTCCATGAGATTGAATCTCTTGAACTCTATAATATCCTTTAAATTCTTTTTTACCCGATAATATCCTTCCCAGCGTCCCTGACCAAGCTGGAAATATTTTCTGAGCAAAGAACCCGGGACACCCTTGAGCCGGTCTTTCGAATACACACCGGCAGCAGCCGTTTGTAGTACTCCGGTAGAGATGTCCGTAGCCAGTATCTTCAGGTCCACACCGTGTTTGATTGCCTCACTCAACATCATTGCAAGAGAATATGGCTCTTCACCTGTTGAACAACCCGCACTCCATACCCTCAGTTCAGGTCTGCGTTGTGTGCCCAACAATTCAGGCAGGATCTCTTCGAGCTTATGGAAGTGCTTTTCCTCCCTGAAAAAACTGGTGAGATTAGTGGAGAGGGAATCGATCATTAAGATCATCTCATCAGCTCCCTCTTTCGTCCTTACAAATCTCAGATATTCACCAAATGATTTGAAGCCTCCTTTCCTCAGACGTTTACTCAAACGGGCACTTACAAGTTTTTTCTTTCCAGCATGCAGATTGATACCGCACAGTTCATAGACCATGTGGCTGATATTTTTAAAATCTTTGTCGTTTAATTCATCAGGCATTTTTTTAGGTAGGTAGAAGGTTGAAGGTTGAAGGTTGAAGGATATCAATCATTTCGCAACGCTCGAATCAAACCATTCAAGACCTTTTCTGTTTCGACAATCTTTGGTTCAATCAGAGATAAATCCTGGTTGCTCAAGAACCCCAAACGTTTTGATAAACTTAGTTGATAATGCAGTTCCTTTAATGACCCGAAGGCTATGTAGAGAAAACGAAGGTAATCGGTCTGACTGTCACGTGCGCATCCTTCAACGATGTTAGAAGGAATCGAAACCGCTGCCCGCCGCATTTGAGAAGTCAAACCATACAACTCTTCTCTCGGAAATTTTACGGTCACCCGATAAACCAATACTGCTGCCTCGTCAGCCAGCTCAAATGCCCTAAGTTTCGTGTGATCGCGCACGATATATCCCTAAATTTCCTATCGAGCAAAGCGAGAAATGACAAAAAGAGGTGTTTTCGTTCAGGCACTACTTCCACCTTCCACCTGCCTTCCGCCTACTTCAGCCTTCTACCTTCAACCTTCTACCTAATAACTTAAAAATCCTTAAAATCATCATCCATGGGAATGACCTCATCGGGCTTGACTTCCCTTGCCTTGGGGACTGCCAGGGCCTTGGATTTTGTTGCGGATGGCGTGATGGCCTTTCGGATGGCACCGACTGCCGAGCCTGCTCCTCCTTTGCCCATACTCCCTGCTCCATACTCCTTACTGCTTACTTTACCCTCGCTGCCACCGACCAGTGCGATCAGCTCACCAACCATATTTTTCATCTGCTCGGCCTGGGCGCTCAACTCCTCTGATGCAGAGGCGGTCTCCTCGGCATTGGCAGCGCTCTGCTGGGTTACCTTGTCCATTTCAGTCACAGCATTGTTGACCTGACCAATGCCCTGGGCCTGCTCATTCGAAGCCGCGGCAATCTCACCAACCAGCTCCCCTACCTTGGAAGAGCTGTCAGCCACTGTGCCAAAGACCTCACTCGCCCTGTTCACAAGCCCGGAGCCGTTCTTGACCTTGGTGACAGTATCTTCAATCAGAACAGACGTGTTCTTGGCCGCATCAGCAGACCGCATTGCAAGATTCCTGACCTCCTCGGCCACCACGGCAAAACCGGCCCCGTGCTCACCTGCCCTGGCCGCCTCGACCGCCGCGTTAAGTGCAAGCAGATTGGTCTGGAATGCAATCTCGTCAATGGTCTTGATTATCTTGGAGGTCTCTTCGCTGGCCTTTGATACCTCTGCCATGGAAGTGGTTAGCTCGGACATGGATTCATTGGCCATGACAACTGCCTGGCCGGACTCCTTCATCAGGCTGTCCGCCTGCTGGGCATTGTCTGCATTCTGTTTGGTCATGGACGACATCTCCTCAAGGGAGGAAGAGGTCTCTTCAATAGCTGAGGCCTGCTCTGCCGCGCCTTCTGCAAGAGACTGGCTGGCGGATGAGACCTCACCGGACGCACAAGCCACCTGATCGGCGCCGTCGTTCAAATTCTCGATAATGCGGTTGATTGCCTTGGTGATACCCCTGATAATAAAGAAAGCAAGGAGCACTCCAAGTAATATCCCAACTCCGGCCCCGATCATCATCATGGTCTTGGCTGAGGAAATCTCGTTCTCCATCTTGGCCTTTTGATCCGCGCGGGCCTTATCGCCGATTTCCTGGCAGGCCCGTGCCGCTGTGACCATGACCGTTGCGGCTTCAGCCTTTTTTTCTTTTGACGATATGGCGCTATCAAACAAGGCCCTATATGCCAGGGCAGAGCTGATAATGTGGTCGGCCTGCCCTTTGTTACCGGCCTGGTTGAAACGTGTTTTCATGTCTTTGGCCAGATTTATGATGTCTTCCACATGCTTGTCAACAGACTCGGCATATTTCTTGTCACCCCTCATTAAGAAGTTCTTTTCCTCTTGTCTGCATATCAATCCCCACCTGATTATCCGATTGGCATCATCAGCCTTGACCATTTTATCTTCTATAAGGGCCTTGTCGGCTTTTGCCTCAATAAGTTGCGCCAGCTCTTTCTTTTGCTCCGCCCTGATGGTCTCAGCCATGGCACCGAACTCCCTTGCCGCCTTGACCATCTTTTCCTCAGCCGCTTTTTCGTCCGCGTGGTAGCTTACATAGTCGGCGAATGCCTTCTCATACCGGCCGGCCGATGCCAGGATATCGTCCATTTGCTGCTTGTTCACAGGGTCCTTAAAATCATCTTTAGTTTCAGTCGCTTGTCTTTTCAGGTCAGCCGCTTCCTTTTGGACCTTATCAATGTATTCCTTGCCACCCCTAATGATAAAATTCTTTTCCTGCTGCCGCGCTCCTAACATAAACTTGATCATGCGGTTTACATCATCGGCCTTTTCCACCCTGTCAACCACGCCGGTCAGGCTGATGTAGCCGACAAAAGACATGATGCTTGCTATGATTACCAATATCCCCGCGAGACTGGCGATTTTCATTCCCAATTTCATGTTCTTGAACATTTTGATTTCCCCATTCTATTCTATTTTCGTAAGCGTTTACAGGGTGCTGCAGATGCGAGGCGGAGGGTACGCAGTCGTACTCCCTGTACTTCAAGTGCCCGACAACAAAGCAGATGCGGTGCCCTGTGAACGCGTACCTGTTTTTTCGGTTCATTAAACCCTTGTGGAACTGACATTTTATGCCGCCTTCTGTAACGCAACGATCTCTTCATCACTCAGGACCCGGTCAATATCCAGCAGTATCTTCACACCACCTTCACATTTGGCCATGCCTGAGATGTACTCAATATCCAGCTTTGTGCCGAATGTCGGTGTATCCTCAATGTTTTCGCCTTTGATGTTCAGGACCTCTGAGACTGCATCCACCACAATGCCCATCAGGATCGCTCTGGAAGCCCCCTCAATCTCCACCACTATGATGCAGGTACGCTCTGTGTACTCAGCGGCCTCTATGCCGAACTTCAGCCTCAGATCCACGACCGGTATGACCTTGCCGCGGAGATTGATCACGCCCTTAACAAACCCGGGAGTCTGGGGCACGGTGGTGATTGACATCATCCCGATAATCTCCTTGACCTTGAGGATGCTGATGCCGTACTCCTCGTTTGCCAGGGCAAAGGTGAGGTATTTACCCTCCCTGTCGGCCATGACCTTTGCCGCCTGATCCATTGTCTCAGCTAGTTCCGTCATCTTTTTCAACTCCTTTCCTTGTTATTTTGTAAAAGGATTTTCTTGATCATTTTCTGAAGGGTCTGAGGGCTAAAGGGCTTGTCTATGTATTCACATGCCTCCATTTCTCTAACCTCTTTTTGAACATGTTTATTGCCATATGCCGTCATGAGAATGGCCGAAAGCTCAGAGTTCACCTGCCTGGCTGATCGAATCAGCTCCAACCCGTTCATGTTTGGCATTTTGAGGTCGGTCAGCATGAGCGTCACAGGTTCGCTCCCATTTATTGACGATTTAATGACCTGAAGGGCTTGATAACCGTCTTTTGCTATAAGCACCTGGTAGCCGAAACTGATCAAGCCGGCCTTGAGGCCATTGAGAATCCCTAGGTCATCGTCCACAATCAGAATCTTCATGGCTCACCTTTTCCTGTCTTGATCATCGTTTCGGCCATTTCCATAGCCTTCTGTAGAACCCATTACCTTTCATTAATCGTGCCACCCAAATGCATCTATGTTGTGAAATCTAAATTATGCAGGAATAACAGATTGTTGCGGTCGATTTGCTTGTTGAAAATAACAGGTGGAGAATGAGCAAAGGTCTTGGCGGGATGCCGAAATGGCGCATTATTCCATATGGTTTCAAGCTATTTATTAAATAATTCAGGAGGTTAAGCCTTGTACGCCAATATGACGCATGATGCGTCAATATGGCGTGGATAGAGTGGTGAAATAGGGGAATAAGGTGTTCAACTGGGGGGTCTCCTGACTCCTGTTTCCTTCGGCAGCCATTTTTCCAGCATTTCCGCCAAGTTGTGTGGCACCACCGGCTTGGGCAGATAGTCGTTCATGCCTGCTTCCAGGCATTTTTCACGGTCGCCCTTCATGGCGTTGGCCGTCATGGCGATGATGGGAACGTCATGATTTTGGATTTTAGATTTTGGATTGCGGATTTGGCGGGTGGCCTCATAGCCGTCCATGACCGGCATCTGGCAGTCCATGAGCACCAGATCGTAAGGAATGGACTCCAGAGATTTGAGGGCCTCCTGCCCGTTGGCCACGGCATCGGCCGACGACAGGCCCAGCTTCCCGAGAATGCTCAATGCCACCTTCTGGTTGATGATGTTGTCCTCGACCAAAAGAATACGTGCTTTGTGGCCTTCGAACCGGGGCTGGGCCTCCCGTGCCGCGTGCCGCGTGGCGATGGGACGTGGGGACGGCGCCGGCCCTCCCGGTTCGCCCAGCGTTAGAGACAGGACGCCCCGCAGCTCCCGGTGCCGCACCGGTTTGGTCAGATAGCCCGCGAAACCGATGTCCGCAAGCTGCTTCGCATCGCCCCGCTCCCCCATGGAGGTCAGCATCACCATGCGGATTTCTTTGAGGCGCTGGTCCGCCTGGATGGCCCGGCCCAGTGCTTCCCCGTCCATGCCCGGTATCTGCATGTCGATCACCGCCAGGCGGAACGGATTGTCTTCTTCCAGTGCCCGGTAAAGGGCCTGGAGCGCGCCGGGGCCGTCAATTGCCTCATCCGGGCGCATGCCCCAACTGGTCAGACGCGTGGTCAGGATCTCGCGGCTGGTGGCGTTGTTATCCACAATCAACACGCGCACATCCTGCAAATCCGCCGGCACGGGCGTTTCAGCATACGCCGCTTCGGGTTGTTTCTTCAGACGCGCGGTGAACCAGAACTCCGAGCCTTTTCCTTCCTCGCTGTTTACACCGATCCCGCCGCCCATCATTTCGGTCAGTTGTTTGGAAATGGCCAGGCCAAGCCCGGTGCCACCGAACTTTCGGGTGGTCGAGGCGTCCACCTGGGAAAACTTATCAAAGAGCAGGCCGATCTTGTCCTCGGGGATGCCGATGCCTGTGTCGCGCACGGAGAAGCATAGCGCCGCCTCGCCTTCGGTCTGGGATTCCACCGAGACACGAACCGCCACCTCGCCTTCGGACGTGAACTTGACGGAATTGCCCACCAAGTTGGTGAGGACCTGGCGCAGGCGGCCAGGGTCGCCGCGCAGCAGCGCAGGCACATCCGGATCGGCGCCGCAGAGCAGCTCCAGCCCCTTTTCGTGTGCGCGCAGGGCAAGCGTGGCGGCAAAGTCGTCCAGCATGCTCAAAAGATCGAAGTCCAGCGTCTCCAGTTCGAGTTTTTTCGCCTCGATCTTCGAGAAGTCCAGGATGTCGTTGATCAGGCCGAGCAGGGATTCGCCGCTCGATTGCACTATCTCGGCAAAACGCCGCTGCTCCACAGTCAGTTCGGTATCCAGCAGAAGGCCGGTCATGCCGATAACCCCATTCATGGGCGTGCGGATTTCATGGCTCATGTTGGCGAGAAACTCGCTCTTGGCGATGCTGGCCTCTTCGGCCGCTGCGGCCATTGCGTTGGCGCGGGCCGTGGTGGCTTTCAGCACCTTGTTTATCTCCTTGAGTTCGTTTTCCGCCCGCTTGCGGTCGGTGATATCGTACACCCTCGCCTGAAGCACTTTCTTGCCGCCGAGTACCATCGCATTAAGCAGCACATCGGCGTGGAAATCCACACCGTCTAAACGGCAGTGTAAATGTTCAAACCGCTTATTGCCTTCTTTCAAGGCAACTTCTATGTTGTTCCTGGCATAAATCATCGAATCGGTGCCGTCCAGCTGAGTCGGAGGCGAAAAGTCTGCCGGATGCATGCTGCAGAATTCCCCCCGGCTGGCACAACCGAAAAGCCGCAGCGTCGCGTCATTGCAGTCGAAAAAACCTTTCTCATCGAGAAGCATTATCGCGTCGCTCGATGTGTCGTACAGAGTCCGGACCTTCGTTTCGCTCTCCCTCAGCTCCTCCTCCGCCTTCTTCTGCTCGGTGATATCTGTGACAAAGGCAAACGCGCCTTGCTTAACTCCTTGTTTATCAAACAAAGTTGTAGCACTGAAGCGAGTGTGAACATCATCTCCATTCTTGGTTTGCAGAGTGACTTCATAATTACGGTGTTTGGATGTGCTTATCACGGAGGTTTGCTTCTTGAATATTTTGCGGTTTTCCTCATCAGCAAAATCCGCAGGCGTTTTCCCGATCATTTCATTTCGGGAATATCCGAGCATCCCACACAACGCATCGTTTACATTAATGGTCTTTAATTGCGGGTCGATTAGCCAGTAGCCTTCAGAAGTTGTTTCGATGAGTATGCGATGGTGTTCTTCGCTCGCTTGCAGCTTTTCCTCGGTTCGCTTGCGCTCAGTGATGTCTGTTGCTATACCGGATATGGCAACAGGATTGCCATTTTCATCCTTGAGGATAATAGTGGACATTTGCGTTGGGAATACTGTGCCATCTTTTCGAATGTGTTCTGCTTCACCTTTGTTGAATCCCTTTTCCATGACTTTTCGGTTGAAAGGTTCAACATCGTTCTTTAATTGCTCTTCATTGTGAAAGGTGCTAAGAGGCTTGCCGAGTAGCTCCTCCGCTTTGTCGTAGCCGTGCATATTTGCCCATGTATCGTTGACGAACAACAAATTGCCCTTAAGGTCGGCAATTGCCATTCCATCGGCGGATTGCTTGACAACGGATGATAAAAACCGTAATTGCTCCTCCGCTTTCTTGCGGTCGGCAATCTCTTTATTAAGGTTATCTATGGAAGTTGTTGAACTCTTCAGGTTTTCAGCCATCTCATTAACCCTACAGTGCCACTTAAAATGTCTAAGATTTTTGTAAAAAATGGAAATTAGCATTAAATTTTCAATACTTACAAAAGAAAAGCAATAACAAATAGTTGTGGCAATTTTTTAGAAAATATTCAATTATAATAATAGGTTATGACAACAAGCTTCAATTAGACGAAAAATTTTGTGCGAATTCAAAGGACTTAAGCTTTCTCTGTAGGGTCCTCAATCCTATGCCAAGGATCTTTGCGGCCCGGGTGCGGTTTCCATTACTCAGCTCCAGTACATGCCTTATATGTCGCTCCTCGACCTCGGCCAGGCTGGTCGGTTCGTCGTTCCGCCTTCGTGCCGGTCTCGGAAGGGACGACAGGCCGGGCGCCGAAGATAAGGTGAGGACCCTTCCCTTTTCCCACACGACTGCTGAAGCTATGATGTTTTCCAGTTCCCGTACGTTTCCTGGAAACCGATAGCACAATAACCGCTCAACCAAATCAGGGGCCAAAGAATCGATCTGTTTCCGGTTTTTCTCTGCATGGATCTTCAAGAAATGCCGAGCCAGAGGCAGGATGTCCTTTTTCCTTTCCCTGAGCGGCGGGATATTGATATGGCACATGCTTAACCGGTAAAAGAGGTCGCTCCGAAAGCGCCCTCTTTCTTGCTCTTCGTCGATATCACGGTTAGTGGCTGTGATTATGCGAATATCAACATTTCTGGCCTCTGTGCTCCCCAGACGGTAGAGTACCCTTTCCTGTATGACCCGAAGGAGTTTTCCCTGGAGTTCCGGCTCCAGTTCGGTTACTTCGTCCAAAAAGAGGGTGCCGCCGAAAGCTGACTCAAAAAACCCCTTTTTCTCGCTTAGCGCACCAGTATAGGCACCTTTGGTATGGCCAAAAAAATCATTTTCGAAAAGGGTCTTACTGAAGGCCGCCATATTGACAGCCACAAAGGGGCCATTTGACCGATGACTCAGGCTGTGGATGATTTGAGCCAGCATCTCCTTACCGGTTCCGGACTCTCCGGTAATGAGCACATTGTAATGGGTGGAGGCAGCCGCCTCGGCCTGATGAAATACAAGGGCCATTGCTTTATCCTCAGCAACCATGGCTTTGAAGGCAGCCGGGTTTTTGATGTCTGAAAAAGTCTGAGTTTTTTGGAAAAGGGCCAACCCGTGTCGGAGATCATACCTTTCAAGGGCCCGGGTCATAACGATAACCAGCTTTTCGCTATTAACGGGCTTGACCATGTAATCAAAAGCCCCGAACTTCATGGTCTGAACGGCTGAAGAAACATCCTCGACGGCTGTTACGATCACGCATTCGATAGCCGGAAATTTCTCTTTTAGCCGACTGAGAATTTCCATGCCGTTAAGGTTCGGCATGATGAGGTCCAGCAAGACCAGATGAAAACGGTGTTTTCCGACCAGGTCCATGACCCGCCTGCTGTCAGAAACAAGGGCCGGCTCGGGCAGGCCTGAGCTGACCAGCACGGCCTTGATGCTCAGGAGAAGTCCCACATCGTCGTCCACTACCAGAATGGGGGTCTTGATGTCAGGAACGGATTCCATCGACTAAAATCCTTACTTCCTCATGAACATCTCTATGTGGTGGGCAAAGAGACTGTAAAGGTCGTTCCATTTCCCTTTCGGCTCTGAAAAGTAATCTCGCCATCGTGGGCCTTGACGAGATTGTAGGTGATGGAAAGACCCAGGCCGGTACCGCCTTGGTCCTGCTTGTGCGTGACAAATGGGTCAAAAAGCGTATCCGAGATGGATGGGTCAACACCGCAACCATTGTCAGATACTCTCGCAAACACAGTTCTATCTTTATTTTGAAGTCCGGTCACGATCTTCAGTTCGCCCTGGTCGTGGTCTATAGACTGAACGGCGTTTATGACCAAATTCAGAAGTATTTGTTCAATACTTTGGGAATTGCCTTGTATCAAAGGCAGATTATCTGCGAGATCGAGTCTCACCTTAACCCCTGATGTCCTGAGAGTGGTTCGGGCCAGTCGTACTGTATTTTCTACCGCAGTATTTATCTCCATGGGAATTTTGTCCGTAACACTCGACTCTCTGGCAAAGCCCTTCAAATCGGTCACAATCTTGGCCACCCGATTTGCAGCCATTTCCATGTCTGAAAGGAGCTGGTTCAGATGTCCTTCCAGGAAATCATAGGCCAACCCGCCGTATTTTGTATGAGGCTCTTTGTCTGCATGCTCTTTCAGGAGCGGCTGAAAGTCGCGCCAGATTTTCTTCAGAAGGGGAACGTTAAACATGATCAGATTGATTGGATTATTAATTTCATGGGCCACACCGGCCACCAAGGTCCCGAGGGCCTTCATCTTTTGGGCCTGGAAGAGCTGTTGCCGGCTCTTAAGCAACGCCTCCTCGGCCCGCTTCCTCTCGGTGATGTCTACCCAGTTTGCCAGGTAATATTTCTGTTTTCCATTACTCCTTATTGGTGCAGAGGTTATCTCAACCCGGAATCGTTCCCCATTCTTCTTCTGGAAAAGTTGCTCGAGCCTCTGTGCTCCCTTGTCAAGTGCTTTCTTAAAGTCTTTTTTGGTTTTGTTCAGTGTTTCTTCAGTCCACCAGGGATACGGGGCATTCCTGCCAACGAGTTCTGCAGATGAAAAGCCGGTCAGTTTTTCAAATGCAGGATTCATATACCTTAGTGAAGAATCCGGATTGATGACTATCACAGGATGTGGAGAATTGGTCATAAGGCTGGAACTGAACTGCTCACTCTCCCGCAACGCCTCCTCGGCGCATTTTTGCTCGGTAATGTCCCTTGAGATTTCCATTACCGCGACAGGCTCTCCATTCTCATCTCTTAACGCCACATTGGCAGTGCAATGGAAACAGAGTACTTTTCCATCTTTACTTGTCACTTGCGTTTTATGTTTATGGACCTTCCCATCCTGAAATGTCCTGAGTGTAATACAGGGATATGGCTTGCAAGGCCCTTTTCTCCCATGGTAAACTTCATAACATTTCTTGCCGATGACATCGTTTCCGAAGAATTTCCCGGCTGTTTCATTCGCCCAGACAATATTTAACTCTTTATCCATCATGCTCATGTGATCACCAATAGACTGCAGCATGGCATTGAGTTTTCCCTCAGATTCCCTGAACCCCACCTCTGCCCGCTTTTTCTCAACGGCTTCCCTTTCTAACTTCTTGATCCTGCGTTCTAATTCTTTATACGTTGGTTTTTTTGCCATTAGACCACCCCCTGTTCCAAGATTGGTAAAATCGGCAATCCCGAAGGGTGATGAATTTTGAAAAAATTACGCCACAGATTGATTCTTCTTTCGACCATATTTGATTTTATCGGCTGATTAAGACAATATCTAAAAAAGGTGGGATTCAAAGTGCGCAGGGGAACAAAATCCGTTTTAATTAGTTTTTGTCTAAAATGAAAGATGCCCTTTTATCTATGGAAATTTAGCCTTTAAGCCAAGAAGAAATACGGTTATTATCCAAAACTCGATATTGCCCTTTAAGGGTCCTAACCACAATGCCATGAATAAAAAACGGTTCTCTGCCAAGAAAGCTATCACCATATCCCGTGCTGATTATCAGTTTTTGGAATTCTACAGACAGGCTGTAGCCCTGCTGCCGGATCCTGATGACCGCCGTCCCGGCCTTGCCATCATCACGCCAGGCAAAAGGCCTGGTACAGAGAAGCGAAGCTGTACCTGTTCGGGACTATCTGAATCAAACTGTCTCCACGTCAAAAGGCTTGCCGTAACAAGGGATAATTATTGCAAAAAATTATCCTGCCTTAATCTTGAAGAGGATTTCAAAAAGAGCGTCTGGCACAAACTGGCAGTATGCCTGGGAGAAAACTCTAATGAAACATTAAGGACCATTACCTTGAGCCATATAGGCCAAGACAACAGCAGCCGGCTGATGGTAACCGGCAATGACGGAAACGACCTGGTGTCTTACAAGGGACAAGGACCGGATGCCCAACGGCTACATGAACGTTGCCGGCTGACATTACACAAGGATGAAGTACCACACAGGGGGGCGGTTCTCCGTAAGCTCAGGCACCTGACTCTCACGGACACGGAAAAGATGCTTCTTGAACATGGACATGAGTCCCGGCGCTATGCCTTGGAGGGCACCTTCTGGTTCAGATTTGCCTACCACTGCTATCGGGAATTCGGGAAGGAAGGCATTGAACTGCGACCCTCGATCAACCAGCAGACCGGAGATTTTATGCTTTCATGCCTTGATGACTCGGGCCTGAATCTGTTTCATCTGTTTGTGCCCGGAACAAGGGTAAAAGAGCTGCTCAACAACCTGAGAGATCATCTTTCCAACCAGCACCGGATGCCTATCCATCCTGTACCCCTAAAAACCATATTCAAGATTTCCATGAACACTGAGCTTGACCTGGATATCCGTCCTCAGATCCAGATGATCCAGCAAGGGGGCGAGAGCAAATTTTTTGAGCGACAGGACCTGGAACGATTCCGTTACGGAGATCTGATATATATCAAGGAGCTGGGTATCCTGGCCCAGCTTGAACCGCCAGACAGCAAAAGACGCTTCAGTGCCCCGGTTCGAACTGTTTTAAAGAAACATCAAGTGCCCGCATTCCTGGAGGAGTTGGCAAAAGACGGACAAAACAGATACGTGCTGGATGAATCGGCCCGGAGCATCAAGATCTTGAAAGATGCGGACGAGCTTAAAATTACGCCGGATGCTATTGACCGTGACTGGTGCTGGCTTTCAGCTCAATACAGTATTGATGATACCTCTGTCTCTCTGGCTGATATTATTGAGGCCCGGAGAGAGGGTAAACGGTTTATAAACACAAAAAAAGGCTGGGTTGATTGCAATTCTCCACGCTTTGATCATCTTGATAAAATCTTTGGCAGTGATGTCACAAAAAGGATTGATGACTCCAAGGGGCAGATCAAGCTCTCCCGCCTGGAACTCCTTAAACTCTGTGCCTTTGAGCAAGGCCATATCCAGGCACAAGAAAATAACCAACGGGAATTTCTCCTAAAAAAGCTTCTTGACCTGATTCCACTGGAAAAGGTCTCTCCTCCCGGTGGTCTGACCTCCCCTCTGCGAAAATACCAGCTTAGGGGAATGGAATGGTGCTTTTACCTCTATAAAAACGGCCTGGGAGGACTTCTTTGTGACGATATGGGGCTTGGGAAGACCCATCAGGTCATGGGGCTGATACTGCTTCTTTTGGAAAAGGAACGGATCAAGGCCCCGTTTCTGGTAGTCTGTCCCACAACGGTCCTGAGCCACTGGGAGAAAAAGATACGGATTCACGCACCCTCCCTACAACCCATAGTTTATCATGGTCCGGAACGTAATCTCGAAAAAGAGCTGGAAGAAAATAGCGTGGTGCTTACATCTTATGGAATTTTATGGCGGGATATCGCCATTTTCAATAAGCTCCATTTTACGCTGGCTGTCTTTGATGAAATCCAGCACATAAAAAATCCCTCTACCAAGGCCTATTCCGCGGCAAAAGTCCTTGGAGCACACATGAAACTGGGGCTTACCGGGACGCCCATTGAAAATTCCCTTTTCGAGCTCAAGGCCCTTATTGACCTGACACTGCCCGGCTACTTTGAAACAGACAAGATGTTCCAGGAACGATACGTAGAATGTTCCAACAAAGTGCGGGCATCTCGCCAGGAGGAACTGAGCAGGCTGATAGCCCCGATCACCCTGCGACGCATAAAAGATAGCGTTCTTGACGAACTGCCTGAAAAAATTGAAGATATAATGACCTGCCGGTTGTGTGCCGGGCACGGCACGTATTCTAAAGGGTGCGTTGAGCTTATCCTATGT
>CBETWD010000024.1:0-21032 GCA_965539945.1 uncultured bacterium | reverse complement strand
CGGCATTTCCTTACAAGTTCAAGTTCAAGATCTCCGGCTGTCCAAATGACTGCGTAGCGGCAATTGCCCGTTCATGTTGCTCTATTATCGGCACCTGGCGGGATCAGATCCGTATAGACCAGAAAGCAGTTCAGGCCTATATAGGCGGGGAGATAGCACCCAATGCCGGCGCCTTCTCAGACCGTGACTGGGGCGCATTCGACATCCAGAAAGAGGTCATCGATCTCTGTCCCAGCGGATGTATGTATATGGACGGAAACGAGCTCAAGATTGACGACCGCGAGTGTACCCGCTGCATGCACTGCATCAATGTCATGCCTAGTGCCCTGCGTCCCGGTGTGGATGGTGGCGCCACGATCCTGAACGGGGCAAAGGCACCGATCCTTGAAGGTGCCCAGATGTCCACCTTAATCATCCCATTTGTTAAGATGGAACACCCCTATGAAGAATTCAAGGACTTTGTCGATCTGATGTGGGACTGGTGGATGGAAGAAGGCAAAAACCGGGAGAGACTTGGCGAGCTTATCCAGCGTCAGGGCCTTGCACATTATATTATCGATATACTCGGGCGCGAACCTATTCCACAGCACGTAAGGGAACCTCGGTCCAACCCATATCCTTTCTGGAAAGAGGAAGAGGTTCCAGGTGGATGGACACGTGATCTGGCAGCTTTCCGCGCAAGGCACCTTGCTTAATCAAGTTTAACAGGAGGTAAAGATAATGATAGACACTTCAATGTATAAAGATGATCCCGGCTACAATATACAAGAAAAGCTGGACATACCCTATGATCCGACGCTTGCCGACAGGGAGTACAATCCCGCAAAACCCATGGCAGGCCGCCTTACAGACCAGGGCCCACCTCACTATGAGCAGTTCTTCCCTGAGGTGATCAAAAAGAACTACGGCAAGTGGCTCACTCACGAGTTCGTCCAGGCTGGTGTGATCAAATATACCAGTGAGACCGGTGATTTAATGTGGGTGGTACGCTGCGCCACTCCACGGTTGATCACTACTAACCAGCTCCGTGAGATCGGGGATATTGCAGACAAGTTCTGTGAAGGCCATTGCCGCTGGACCACCAGGAACAACCTTGAGTTCCACGTCACGGACGAAGGGACCCTAAAGGACCTGATGGAATTCCTTAATAATTTCAAGCATCCCGGTGGATCATACAAGCTCCCCATTGGAGGCACCGGTACAGCAATAACCAATATCGTCCACACCCAGGGCTGGATACACTGTCATACCCCGGCTACAGATGCATCCGGTATGGTAAAGGCCGTGATGGATGACATGTTTGAGTACTGGACCAGCCATAAGCTGCCGGCCAAGCTGCGCATTTCCATGGCCTGCTGCCTCAACATGTGCGGCGCGGTCCACTGCTCGGATATAGCTCTACTGGGCATTCACAGAAAGCCTCCGTTTGTTGAGCACGACCGCATCACCGGTGTCTGCGAGGTCCCGCTGGCCATAGCCGCCTGCCCCACCTTGGCAATCAAGCCTGCCAAGGTAACTCTCCCGGACGGCAAGGAAGTCAAGTCGGTCACCGTGAATGAGCCAAGGTGCATGTTCTGCGGTAACTGCTACACCATGTGCCCGGCCATGCCTTTGGCTGATGAAGAGGGCGATGGCGTCGCCATCCTGGCTGGCGGAAAGATCTCCAACCGCATTACTGTACCCACGTTCTCAAAATTGATTGTTCCTTATATTCCCAATGAGTTGCCGCGGTATGAGAGTGTGTGTAAGATTGTCAGAAACATTGTTGAGGCCTATTCGAAAGGCGCTAACAAGTATGAGCGCCTCGGTGATTGGGCAGCAAGGGTCGGTTGGGAGCGCTTCTTTGAGCAGTGTCAAATACCCTTCACGGATAAGTCCATTGATGACTACCGTCTTGCATATGATACATATCATACAACCACACAGTTTAAGTGGAGTTCTCATACTGACAAACTGATGAAGGAAGCAGGTTATTAATGAGGAAAATATTATGGCAGCAGACATAGAAGAACTAAAAAAGAAAGTTTTGGATTATATGACCAAAAAGTCAAAATTCAAGCCAAAGATGTATTTTAAAGACTTGTGCAAGGCAGATGAGAATGCCAAGTTACGCGAGATAAAAAAAGCGGCTACCGCACTGGTCCAGGAAGAAAAGGTCGAGTACTGGTCTTCGGGGAGCACTACTCTTTACAGCCTAAAGGGCGCCAGCGCGAAGGAGGCGGCCACATTCCACGAAGAAAAAGAGTAGATAGATAGAGAGAGAGAGACATAAAACAGCAAGTGGGCCAAATAATTAAATAAGGCCCGCTTTGCTGTCCTCAGTTAAAATAAAAGGCCTCCTATGTTATGGGAGGCCTTTTTGTTATTGGTTATTCGTTTACAAAATCATGAATTTTCCAATTTATGATCCATCAGTATCCGAATGTCTGCAACAAGGGCCTTGACCGGGCGTCCGAAAAAAAATTCAAGCTCGTCCTCTTTAAGCCCCATTGCCTCAACGACCTTTTGGCGAAAGGCCTCATCGGTTGAAACCATCTGTTCGATTTCAGGGCTGCTCTGTTGAGTTCCTTCTTGTGAACCGGCTTCACTGAGGAGGCTATAAATTCGTCCAGGAGGAAAGCTCCTCTCATAGGCTGAGATCAGGTCTGCAACGACAGAGCCTTTTGGGCAAAGATCAAGACGGGACAGAAGGTCCTGCATGAAAAGCCCTTCAACGTCCGTTGTGTCCCAACACTTGAGGGCCCTGCATTCCAAAGGGCGGCTCTCATAAATGGCGCAGGTCTGGTGATCTGCATCGTAGAATGTGCAAACACTTGATCCATCCCTGCCCTTTATCTTGATCATATCATCCGAGAGTTCTATAAGCCTCTCCTCAAGGGGATGATATGCCAGCTCCCCGGTCCTCAGGGTGAAGAGGTGTGTTGGTCTTAGAACGCCCTTTTGGAGAAAAATCCTGTCCTCGGAGTGAAGGGTAGGGCCGCCCTTTTCGCAGCATGTGCCGCAACGTATGCAGGACTCTATTTTTTTTTCTGATTCCATAGTAAATATACTTCCTGTATTGTATTGTTGTTATCTAAGTTGAGCGTTTAGCTGTTAGCCATTAGCGTTTAGCTTTGAAAAATGGTTGTAATAGTAAAATATCCTGCTTGTCAGGGCGTCAGACCGATAATCATTAAACTAATAGCTAACCGCTAAAGGCTAATCGCTCAATGATCTGTTTTTGTGGTTTAAATTTTCGTAATTATAGGCAATTATTAGTCAATGTTTAAAGACCTTGAAAATCTATACGAATCTGCCGACAGGGCAGTAGCGGATGTACAGAAACGCTATAGCAAGGAAGTGCGCTGCAAAAAAGGCTGTACTGATTGCTGCTATGCAGTATTTGACGTTTCGTTAATAGAAGCACTGTACATTCGCCGGCACTTTGATTCCCTTGATAGAAAACAGAGACGCGCTGCCCTGAACATTGCAAAAAAGGCCATCAAGTCCTGGGACCAGTTAGTCGCCGCCAAGACCGACCCCTCTGTTGCCCGCATAAGGTGCCCTTTGTTGGCTGACAGCGGAGAATGCGTCTGTTATAAGAGCCGGCCCATTAACTGCCGCACCTATGGAATCCCCACAGTGATCGGTAATAAAAGCCATGTATGCGGACTCTCCGGCTTTGAGCAGGGGAAAACCTATCCTACCCTTAACCTGGCCCCCCTGCAGAAGAGGCTCTACGAACTCTCTGTAGCGTTGGAAGGTAATGAGCGTGGCAAAAGACGGTGGCCAGTGGCTGCCGTACTCCTTTTTTAATTCAAAATTCAAAATTTAGAATTCAAAATTGTGTCTGAACGGCCTTTTCGTTCAGACATTACTTAATGGCCTCCTCAATTATTTTTATGCCCTTTTCAAGTATCTCCGCCCTCTCCCTGTACGCCGTGCCTTGATATATATTGCGGGCTGTCTTAAATGCGTCCAGGGCCTTATCCAGTTCATTCCTCTTTTGGTAAATATCACCTATTCCTGTAAGATATAGCCCGACCTTGCCGATATCCTCGAGCTTTTCCACCAGCTCTAGTGCTCGAAAATAGTATGGAAGGGCCTTATCCAGATCCCCTAACTGTCTGTAGAGATCAATGATTTTCTCTGCCAGCAAAACAGTACTTACTGGGTCGTTTTTCTTCTCACATATTGCCAGTCCCCTCTGATAGGCAGGTATGGCCCCCTTGAAATTTCCCCGCATTGTACGGAGATCTCCTATCTGCTCACAGATATTTGCAATCTCTATGTCTTTCCCGTCAGCGTCTTCAAAAATTTCAAGGGCCTCCTCAAATTTCTCAAGGGCATCCAGGGACCTCCCCTGGACGATCATAGTCTTTGCCTCCCGGTACAGGGCTTCAGCCCTGGAGAGTCCTCTATCTTTCTCTTCTTTTACAGTCGAAGCCGCTTGCTCATCCATTTCATCCCCTTCCTGGTCTAGTGGCTGGCTGGCCCTCAATACGCTCAACCGCCTCGCTAGCCAGTTCCCCTACGGTTTTGTATATGATGGAATTTCCATTAAAGAGAGTGAGTTCCTCAGTATCGTCCATCATTCCCTGAATGGCCTTCAGCGGTTCCTGAGCTTTCATGAGACCAAATGCCCACACTGTAAGGCCCCGCACCTTTGGATCAGGATTCTTCAGCAGGGAAAACATGGCAAAAAATGAGCTGGACCTCACGACCTGCGGGTGTAATTCACCAATACGGCCAATAGCCCAGAGTACTGCAGGGCAAGAGGGCGGATCATTTACGAATCCGATTATATGCCGCGCGAATGAGCCGTATATCTTAGGCTGGGCACGTATAATCTCGCCGATTGTCTCTATAGATCCCCAGTTTGTGGCTGCCGAGTCGCCGCTGGCCAGAAGAAGCCTCCTGACCAGATCGCCCACAAGGGTCGGCCTGTCTGTGGCCAGTGCCCCTGCAACCGCACCCAATGTAGTAATGGCCTTCCACATCAACATCTCATCTGTTGAATACAGAAGGCGTTGAATCTTTCTTAAAACCAAGGGATCTTCAAGGGCCATTGCCCTGATTTTTTCAACCTCTCCAGCCTGTACAAGGGCCTGGACCTGCTGTTTGGAGTACCGGCGTGATCTCCTTTCAATATAGGCCTTATCTCTTTCTTCAGCAGGAATCCGGGGCTCTGAGAGTAATTCCAGCCTCTCAATGACGCCCTCATGGGTGACCTCACGGACGTCTTTTTTCAGTCTAATAAAGACGAGTGCGCCCTTTACCGTTTTTTCGTCCTTTGTCCGTCCGGTGGGTTGAATAAGGTGAGACTCAATATCGTAATTCTCTAAAAGGCCGTCCCCATAGTCCTCTTCCGGTGCGAGACTCCATGCCAGGTCCCAGTCGTCATTGCAGGCAAAACCAAGTGCCTCAACCCAGGCTGCACCAAGATTGTGTCCTGTGATATCGTGGACATATACTGCTCCGCACTTGCATGCACCGTAGTCAAAGTCTCCGAGTCTCCTTGGCTCCACTTCCTCCGGCCGATCGATGGGACTGTCACAGAATGGACAGCGGGGCTTATAAACAATTCTTCCTCTTGCCATGGATTAATCCTTAGCCTCCCTCTGTCTGAGATCCCGCCTTGGCAGAGACCACCTCCTCAAACTGAGGGGAAACCGCATATCCGATCTTTCTGGCCTTCTCAAGATGATCAAGAGACAGGTCATAATCCCCGTGGTAGTAATAGGCAACAGCAAGGTTGTTGTGGGCAACCCCGAATTTAGGGGCCAGACTGACGGCTTTTTTCCCGGCTGCAATGGCGCCGTCCAAATCATCGAGCTCCACGTTGACCGTGACGAGATTCGCCAGGGCAGCAATCATTTCCGGTTTGATCTCAAGGGCCTTATTGAAATATTCCGCCGCATCCTTCCATCTCTGCATATGAATGTAGGCGGCACCTATATTAGCCATGGCCTCAGTGGACTCGGGGCGAATTTTGAGTGCCTCTTTACTCTCGTTTATGCCGTCATCAAGTCTACCCATCTGGAAATAGAGTGTGCTCAGGTTGAGTTTTATCTCAAAAGACAATGGATCTAATTTCAGGCCATAATTAAAGGCGATTTCTGCATCCTCCAGTCTCTCGGCATTCTGATAGACCATGCCAAGCCTGAGGGCCGCAATGACGGACTTCCGATTATTCTCCATCTCTTTTTCAAGGTCTTCAATCAATTGGTTCCGCCGGGTGGAACCATCTCGCTCCGGACGGGTCATAAACGCCTCCTTATATTTGAATACACTATAGTTTGATCTGACATAAATTTATAATTATAACATACTTTTGCCATCAAAGCATCCTCGATGTTTGAAAGATGAACGTCAAACATCGAACATCGAATGTTGAATGGGGGAAACGGCTGAAAAGTAACAGAAATAGCCATTGAATGTTCGGTAGTTTGGTCTTTGTTTTTTATTCGACGTTGGACGTTCGATGTTCGATGTTCGATGTTCATTTGTTCACTTGATCATCTCTTAAAGAAAAGCTCTGAATAACCTCATATAGCTCTTTCGTGTGACTTCCCAGATTGGCCTGTATTACGGAAAAGTCCCCTGGATCTTCTTTCGCGTACATGTCCAACAACGGATAAAAAAGCCCTGCAAGCTCTTCCTGATCAAAGCCTTTAAACAAAGAAAGCAAGTCACTGACCTGACCTAGGCCATATCTGCCATGGGCCTCCATGATTCGAAGGCCATCGAAGAACCCTTGTATTAAAGCATCCACTGAGAAACCACCGGCCCAGACCCTGGCACCCACACCATCCAATCTATCCAGCCGCATTCTGATCGATAAGTTCAAGAAAAAATATGTCAATGCCACCACTGGATCGATGGTGTCCTTTGATGAAAATAATATGGTTGGCTCATATTTCCTGGCTGTCGTGAGTTTGACATCAATGATTCCGTCCTTGCTCCTGACTATAAAATCACCGGCCGCGTGGTGCCAGGGATAGATCTGGTTAAAGTCGCGGGTATCATAATAAAGGGTGAGGATCTTCGAGGCCTGTCTGTAAATTTCAAACCCTTCCTCTTTTGACGCGAACCAGTGCCCGTTTCTCAGATCCCAGACGCAAATCTCTTGTTTTCCGCCCTTTTCATCCATTGAAAGATGCCATTCGTGATAGTTCTCAAACCATTCTGTTAAAAACATGGCCAAGGATTCCTTCCCATAATCGGACCGAACCTTGACATCTCCCTCAAAGTACGGCACTGGCAGATGGGGAAGGGCGAACGTTGAATCAAGGAATTTCAGCAGACCCAATTCATGCTTCAGCCATGCCTTACCATTCGCAGAAACAGCAGTGCTGACGCACATCTTCATTGACCGCCCTCTGCAGAACACCTCTACACTTGCCAAATGGTACAGCGCTCCATGCTTTTCAGTGCGAATCAGTATTTCATGGATACTGTCAGGGCCAATATCACTCCTTAATTGCTCACTAAGGACTGCGGTCAAAGGCCTCACATGATCTCTCAGAATAAAGTCTTTAATTGCCTCGAAATAGTCACATAAGGTCAGGAAAGGATGCCTTTCTCCAGCACTCATCAAGAAAGGCCGCTGAAGATCTTCAGCACCGACAGGGATATCCCCTTTTGGTGCAGAGAATAAATATTTGATAACCATTGAGTTTAGGTATCCGGGTATAAATAAAAAGCCCGCCATATCCGGCGGGCTTTTAATGCTGTTTTATGAGGCTTTATTTTATGTTGAGGCCTCTTCCTCTCTGACCGAAATTGCAACCTTGTGAAGGACCGTGAGTATCAGTGCCCCAATTCCCCAGATGGCCAGTGTAATGGAAATCTCAGGGAAGGTGGCCGAGTACTCTATAATCCTGTGAAATGGATTTGGTATGAATCCACCAATTACAAGTGCCACACCCTTATCGATCCAGCAGGCCAGAAATATGGACGCGCAGGCAAAGGCCAGGACACCATGGTGCTTTCGGGCGGACGGGATCAGCAACAGAAGGACTCCAATAAAGGCAAATGGAGCCGCTGTCCACATCCAGGCAACAATCTTGCCGTGACCATGCAGACCAACAAACAGGTATTGAAGCGGATGCATATGTCCCGGGATATTGCTGTAAAAGGCTGTAAATATCTCCATGCCCACCAGGAACAGGTTTATGATCATGGCGTAACATATGGTTTTGGCAATTGTCTGCAAGGCATCTCTTCCTGGATCGAACTTGCTGACCCTGCTTATTATAAGAAGCACCAGTACGAGCAATGCCGGACCGGATGCAAAGGCTGATGCAAGAAACCTGGGAGCCATTACGGCTGTGAGCCACAAATGCCTTCCCGGAAGGCCGGCGTACAGAAACGCCGTCACTGTGTGAATGCTGACTGCCCAAGGTATGGAGAGGTATATAAAGGGTTTCACCCACCCCGGATGCGGCATGTTTCTCGCGTCGGCCAACAGACAATTATACCCGACTACGATATTGATCATAAGATATCCGCACAGCACGATCATGTCGTAGAAAAGTATGGAGTTGGGCGTGGGATGCAACAGCACATTAAGCATTCTGGCCGGCTGTCCCACATCCACCACAATAAAGAGCATACACATGGTTACTGCTGCAATGGCCAGAAACTCACCAAAGATGACAACCTTTCCATATTTCTTATAGTCGTGAAGATACAGAGGTATGACTATCATCACAGCGGATGCGGCCACTCCGACCAGGTATGTGAACTGTGCAATATAGACACCCCATGAGATGTCCCTGCCCATTCCGGTAATTCCCAGGCCTTTATAAAGCTGGTAAAACCAACACCCCACACCGACACCAATGATGCCCATCAGAAAAAATAACCACATAAAATATCTAGGTTCACCCTTTAAAGCCTTTTCTATCATGGCATCCTCACACTAAGTAAAAGACTGACGGCTGTGTGCCGAGCTCTAACTTACGCCTCATGGAACTACGCTTGCGCAGGATTTGCCGCACGTTGGAATCAGGGTCTGCCAGATCCCCAAAAGCCAGGGCCTCCGGCGCAGCCTCAACGCATGCAGGCAACTTATCCTGTGCGAGCCTTTCCACACAGAAATTGCATTTTTCCACCACACCCTTCATCCGGGTGGGGAATTCCATATTGTATTCCTTCTGATTAAGCGCATCCCTGGGATCAAACCAGTTAAAACTACGAGAGCCATACGGACACCCAGCCATGCAGAAGCGACACCCGATACATCGGTGATAGTCCATGGCCACGACCCCGTCAGGTCTCTTGAATGTGGCCTTAGTAGGACATACCCTTACACATGGCGGCTCATCACAGTGGTTGCACAGACACAGAAACGGCAACTCCTTCACATGATCGTCCATATAATCGTTGTAAGTCGCTGTAAAGGTGTGCTCGTAGTCGTCCTGCCACAGCCACTTCACCTGGTTCTTTGAATCCCCGAAATCAGGTATGTTATGCGTAGAGTGACATGCCTTTATGCATTTTTCCACGACCCCGGGTTCTGCACATTTCTCTACGTCAATGGTCATTCCCCAGCGTATAGCCACCTCTGCAGGCTCTTCAGGGACATGTGCCCCATGGCCGTGCTCTGCGGCATCAAGAACACCGGGACGGAGCAATTCAAACGCACTCTTACCCCCCAGGCCGAATAGAGTAGACAGCCCGGCTATCTTTATGAATTGTCTTCTATCCATGCTCATGACGACTCTTCCCCTTTTGGCTCTTCTTTTGGCTCTTCTGGCGGCACTATATGACAATCCCAGCAGTAAGGCGCGACGCCGGTATAGGTATGGCACGCATCGCAGAACTCCTTCTTGTTGGAATGGCACTTCATACACGTATTCTGAAGGCTGATAACGTACTTCTCACCCTTCTTATTGATAAACTCCCTGTTATTTTCCCTGAGGGCCTCATCACGCCAATCGTTTATAAGCTGCATGTGCGTGGTTCGCATATACTCCTTGTCCTCAACGCATTTCCTGTCGGCCTCAGCCATTTTCTTGATTTCCGGCGTGTCGATCTTCGGCTCAGGCACAGGAGCGGCCTTGCCCGCATTCATCCAGAATGCGAAAGTAAACAGGCCCAAAAAGATAGCAAGCCCTACTAAGATCTTCCAAGCGTCATACATCCTCTTGTTCCTCCTTGCCCTGGATCTCTTCCTCACGTAGTACTATTGTCTCTTCCCTGAACACTGATTATGGTTCCGGTTCCCACGTTGCGATCTCAAACCCGCGCAGATTATGTGTCCTCGGACCTTCCCCTTCCATGATCAGGGCATTGGCCACCAGCTCGGTAATTCCGCAGACTCCGACATCCGGGTTCCAATATTGGGCCGCCGGGGGCAAAGCCGCCCTGTCAATGGCACAGATGCAGGCAAGCATGTTTACCCCATATTTGTCCGCGACGTACCTGAGGGCATTCTGCCTTGGAAAGCCGCCCCTCAGCCGAAGCTCCATATTCTCCGAGGCATTCAGACCAGACCCACTCCCACAGCAGAAAGTCTGCTCCCTGATGGTATTCTCAGGCATTTCATAAAAGTGGTTGCAGACATTCTTGATGACGTAACGAGGCTCTTCAAGCAATCCCATACCCCTGGAAGGATTGCAGGAGTCGTGGTACGTAACCCTGAGATTATCGTTACGGCTCGGGTCCAGCTTGAGCTTACCGTTTTTGATCAGGTCTGCGGTAAACTCCATGAGATGGACCATCTTATGGGCCTTTGCATTCTCGAACTTTGTCCCTGTTATGGGAGAGACCGGCTCCTCAAGAAAATTTATGGGACCGTGCCATGTGGTCATATACTGATTCAGGACCCGCCACATATGACCGCATTCACCGCCCAAGATCCACTTGACCCCTAAGCGTTTGGCCTCATTGTATATCTTGCCGTTCATACGTTTTGCCATTTCATTAGCGGTAAAGTAACCAAAATCCCCGCCCTCGGACGCATAGGTACTCCATGTGTAATCAAGGCCGAGATGTTCAAAAAGCATCAAATAACCCGCAAGTGTGAATATACCCGGATCGGCAAACACATCTCCTGATGGGGTGACAAAGAGGATCTCCGCACCTTTTCTATTGAAAGTAGGTTCGAATGTGATGCCCACATTATCTTCAATATCCCACAGCATGGCATCGATACACTCTTTATATGCTTGGGGCTGGAGGCCGAGGTGATTTCCGGTATGGATGCATTTTGAGACCGACTCCTGTACCCAGGCGATATTCATACCGAGTTCGTTCATGATCTCCCTGCCCATAATGGTGATTTCCGCAGTATCTATCCCATAAGGGCAAAAGGTCGAGCATCGACGGCATTCACTGCACTGAAACATATAATACCAGAGCTGCTTTAACGCGTTTTTAGTAAGCTTTCTCGCACCTGCAAGACGCCCCAGCATCTTACCCGTTGTAGTGAACTCTCCCCTGTATATCGACCTCAACAACTCTGCCCGCATAACAGGCATGTTCATTGGATCGCCGCTGCCGAGGAAATAATGACACTTATCCGCACAGGCACCGCACCTGACACAAATATCCATATATATCTTAAACGTACGATACTTGTCGAGCATGTCCCTCATTTTATTAAGAAACCGCTCCTTCCAGTCATCAGGGAGTTCCCAGTCCTCATCTTCGATTACCCAGTACTTTCCCCAGTCGCTTCGATCGTTCATCCCGACATTTTCCAACACAACCGGTCTGGCTGGATAGCAATAAATACCTTTCTTGATATCAACAGGACGATCCATCCAGTTGCCACGAGGCGGTTTATAATCAATATTCAGCGACTCATAGTATTCAGGATTCTTCGCCATTTTTTATTCCCTCTCCACTGGTATTCCGGCTTCTTTCATTTTTTCTCTGAATTCATTTTCATAATCTTCATAGGGATGGATTTTGACAGGATATTCCCAGGGATTGACGTGCATCTTGGCACGGTTGGTGTTTGCCAGATTTCTCCCCGGGCTGAGGAACACGCCCCCGGCATGCATCAGTTTGCTGAAGGGGAAATATGCAAACAGAGTGCTGACAAGCGCCACATGAACAAAGAATATCGCGCCGATTCCCTCAGGCATTACCGGATGCAAAGTTGCCAGACCCATAGTGAGCTCCTTCACGCCCACGATATCTACTCTGATGAAGAACCGCATAAGCACGCCGGAAATGCCTATGCCCAGGATCAGAAACAGTGGAAAGTAATCGTTAGCCAGGGATATGTACCGCATTTTCGGTACTATAAGGCGCCTTACCAGGAGATAGCTCACGGCACCTATAAGCAATAAGTCAGTAAGGTAAAGCGTCGGCGCACCTATCTGGAACATCCCATCCACCAGATCAATCCCATTTATTAAAAACGGTACAGGCTCAAGGAAAAGCCTCAGATGCCTCACAGCGATAATAAGAAAAGAATAGTGAAATGCCAATGCACCCAGCCAGATCCATTTTGAACCACCGTAGACAATATTGCCGCTTGCCATCTCCGCCTTTGTATGCCTGAACAGCGAACGGAAAGCGAATACTTCAAGAATCATACGGCCTATAACCCAGAGTGTGCTGGTGGGATTTTCGATCTTATTCGGTTTTATCCAGGGCAATGTCTTCTGCTGCCCACACGTAGTAGGTATACGATAAGGAACGGGTGACCGCCCCCAGTCGACGACTCGATAAATAAACCCTACAAGGAATATGGCAAACGCCGCATATGGTACAAAAATCCCGAAGACAGGCTGCAGGGTTGACACTTCCCCCCCGACCAAAGCAACCACTACGATTGCCAGAACCGCACCAAGAGATACACCTAACGATACTTTTACACCCATTACCGTTACCTCACTTCTCCTAGACCGCAACTATTACAGCAGTCTTTAGTTCCTTTACCCTGCCCCTGCTCTTGTCGAACCATATAAGAAAGGCACCTTGCCTCTCCCTCTATAAAAAATGGTCTTTTCTTAAATTCATCCAATTTGATTTCCCAGATCTTCTCCCGACACTTCATGTATACGTCAAAGGCGAGGAGAACACAATAGTCGATCTTTGACTCAAATTCCAACAGGTCTTCAAAAAGTCCATCTGTATCTATATCTTTTCCAATCTCATCCCTGATGACTTTCTTAAGCAGCAGAACAACAGCAACAGCCCCTGAAGGCGGAAAATCCTGAACCGCCCTGATTCTGACTATCTTGTCGAGAAGAAAAAACATATTCTGCTGATTATTTCCGTTAAGGAGTTCATCAAATAGAGGCCCCACTGCTTCAGAAATCTCGGCGCCTACGGGATTGGCAAACTTATTTCTTTGGTGCCTGAAAAACTCTACGGTTTCAGAAGGATAAGATTCATGGATACTATTAATCCACTTATCTACAATATGGTCTCTTTTTTTTGTCAGGAGTTTTTCTAAATTCATATTCGCACTATTCTTTAAGCTTTCACACGCAAATTATTTCTTGCCCTGCCGGCAGGATATTAACATTCATCCATTAGTCCTGCGGCAAAGACCGGCTTTTATTACCTTTTTTTTCATCTAACTCATTCAGAACTCCCCATAATTTTCTGAATGACAATTCATAATGAACATCTCTATAGACAAAATGTGATTCCATGTCAAGACCAACGATGGATGAAACTGGGTTTGAATATATTTTTCCTCTCCCTACCCCTTTCGACCAAGGGAAAGGAATCTGGTTATTATTCCGTGGCATTTTGCCAACGGCTCATTTAAATTAAATAAAAAATGCGGTTGTACCGGCCATTCTTGACTACTATATACACAAACTGTTACGTCTCTACCTCAAAGAAGTCCAAAGAAGCCGCCTTTTCAATTGCGCCATAAACGGTATCAGGAAATAAATGAAAATATTACTCATATATCCATACTGCCTTGAAGACAGACTCCAAGATTACGATGTAAGGGTCATGCCCATAGGCGCTTATTATATAGGCGCTGTGCTAAAAGCAAATCACCATGATGTTGAAATATTGAATTGGTACAATATTAATAAAACGCCTGAAAGAATCAAGGAGACTCTGAAAGAAAAAAGGCCGGACATTATTGGTTTTTCCATCTTGCACGCGAACCGCTGGGGCGGCATAGAGGTCGCCCAAATTGCCAAGCAGCTTAATCCAAAGGTCAAGACCGTGTTTGGCGGGGTTGGGGCCACCTTTCTGTGGAAACATTTCCTGACCCATTTCCCGGAAATAGACTTCATAGTTATGAGAGAAGGAGAGTACACCTTTTTAAATCTGGTAAAATGTATTGAAAATGCAGATTATGAACATGTTGAAGACATTAAGGGAATCTGTTTCAGGAAAGAAGGCAAAATACTACGGACTGAAGATGCCGCATTTATTCAAAATATTGATAAGCTGCCAAATCCTGCGAAATATTTCAAATATCAGCATGTAATCTCGTCTCGAGGGTGTCCATGGAATTGTACGTTTTGCGGATCACCCCGATTTTGGAGACGTAAAGTCAGATTTCACTCTCCGGAATACTTTGTGGAGCAACTGGAACTGCTCTACAAAAAAGGAATAAATTTTTTTTATTTCTCAGATGATACCTTTACGCTTAAAAGGGATCGGGTGATTGAGATATGCAAAAAAATCCTGGAAAGGAACCTTAATATCACCTGGTTTGCTATCTCGCGAGTAAACTGTGTGAGTGAAGAAATATTATATTGGATGAGAAAGGCCGGCTGCATTCAAATCAGCTACGGCGTGGAAAGTGGCTCTGAAAAAATCAGGAACTGTCTGAATAAAAATATTAAGACCCATGATATTAAAAAGGCCTTTGAGCTGACTACTAAATACGGGATCCTTGCACGCGCCTATTTTATCTATGGCTCCCCTGGAGAAAGCTGGGCAACCATTCAAAAGACAATAGATCTGATGCATAAAATCAGACCAATGAGTACTGTTTTTTATATCCTTGACCTGTTTCCAGGCACAGCGCTTTACTCGGATTTCAAGAAAAAATTCAAGGTCTCAGACAAGATCTGGCTGCAGCAAATAGAAGATATCATGTATTGTGAGACTGATCCCCGTCTGTCCAAAGATACGATATTGGCCTTTGGCGAAAAACTGAGAAGGGAATACTATGGAAATCTTCACCGTTATGTTGATTCCATGGAACTTATAGATAAAAAAGAACTCTACGAACTGCATTCAGATTTTTGCTCAAGACTGGGTATGACTTTCAGCCACGGGGACTACGCCAGGATCGACGCCGTCAGGGAAAAAGATAAAACCGCTGAAAAGCTGTTCAAAAGGGCATTGGGTTATTACCCTGACCATCGTGCTTATCTGGGATTGGGCATCATCAAACAAAAAAACAGGGCCTTTGATGAATCTATCAGGATTTTATCAGAAGGCATTAAATGTTTCCCTGGCAGTGAGCCGTTGAATATGTGCCTGGGAATCATCTATATGAACTTAGGGCAATATAGCAAAGCGCTTTCATGTCTTCTGAAATTCCCGGACTCAAAAGAAACGCTTCCCTATATTGCAAGCTGTTACAAGGCATTGGGTGATTTTGAAAAAGAATCCGCCTTCCTTGAAAAACTCCGTAATATCGAGTTACTGTAGTCACATGCTCCAAGAAAACTTTCCCAGATTAGTCATCGCGGGCCTTAAGGGCGGAGCGGGAAAAACTGTTGCCGCTTTAGGACTGGTTCGGGCCTGGCAAAAACAGGGCCTTCAAGTAGTTCCTTTTAAAAAAGGCCCTGATTATATTGATGCCGGCTGGCTCTCTCAGGCAGCCAAAAGGCCCTGCTACAACCTGGACCCTTTCCTTATGTCAAAGGAAATCATCCGCAAGTCCTTTGCCTTCAGGGCAAAAGACGCTGACATCAGTGTAATAGAAGGTAATCGTGGTCTCTTTGACGGCGTAGATGAGTCCGGTTCAAGTAGCACGGCAGAACTTGCCAAGTGGATAGATGCCCCTGTCGTCTTGGTTTTGGACTGCACCAAAATGACAAGGACAGCCGCAGCCCTTGTCCTGGGCTGTCAGAGGCTTGATCCGGAACTTCGTGTTGAGGGAGTGATACTCAACCATGTAGCCGGATTGCGCCATGAAACAATTGTCAGGCAATCTGTGGAAAAATACACAGGCATTTCCGTACTCGGTGCACTGCCAAGGATGAAAGGTGATCCTATCCCCATGCGCCATCTTGGTGTAACTCCGTGGGAAGAACACCCGGAGGCCGCCGAAGCCCTGGACCGGCTGGGCCGGATGGTGACAGAGTCAGTGGATATCCATACATTAGCAAAGATCGCTGATCAGAGTAAGGAATGGAAGTTTGGCAGTATGGATGCCGTGGAATTATTCCCTGGTGCTGAAAAAATCCCTTTGTCACATACGCCTCTTGTAGGTGTGCTCCGGGACGGGGCCTTTCAATTCTATTACCCTGAAAACCTTGAAGCCCTGGAGAAAGCCGGGGCAAAACTCATATTCCTGGATTCTCTTCAAGGTGGCGGATTGCCGGAACTCGATGCATTATATATAGGAGGGGGATTCCCTGAAACACAGGCTGCCCGCCTCTCAGCTAATGAAGCCATGAGAAAGGATCTCTGTCAGGTTATACATCGCGGACTTCCTGTCTATGCAGAGTGCGGAGGCCTGATGTATCTGGGCAGGCAACTTGTCTGGCAAGGGCGGACCTATCCTATGGCAGGGGCCATCGGTTGGGATTTTGTTGTCGGTGAAAAGCCGGTCGGCCATGGCTACAGCGCCCTGGAAGTTATCTCCCAAAACCCCTTTTATGATATAGGGACAATATTGCGGGGCCATGAATTCCATTACTCCAGACCGGTCCTGGCGGACAAAGGAAATTCAGGAAAACTAAGCTGCCGTGTAGTAAGGGGACATGGCTTTGACGGACAACTTGAAGGAATAGTGTTTAAAAATATCTTTGGAACCTATACCCATATCCACGCCCTTGAGCGCCCTGAATGGGCCACCCGCCTGGTTAAGATCGCCATCGAATATCACCGTGCAAAATCATATGGAACATGTCAAAATCTAACAAAAATTATTTTAAGCAATATTTCATAAACGGGGTTGACAAAAAGAACGCCGATCGTCTATATGAACGACCAAGTGATTAAATGCCATTATATGTGGGCTTACTGATTATCATAAAAAGGAGGAAGTTATGTTTGAGGTCACCATTGATTTTGATAAGTGCCAAGGCGATGAGGAGTGTGTGGGCAACTGTCCGTCTGAAGTATTTGACTGGGACGAAGAGGCTGAAAGGCCAATAATCGCCAGGATGGATGACTGTTTGGGCTGTGAGACCTGTGTAGAGGTCTGTGAAGCGGGCGCCATCGTCGTTGAGGAAGTCTAGCGCAATCTAAACATCAAATCTTATCGAACAAAAAGGGATAGCCATTGGCTATCCCTTTTTTTTGTTGGATAGCCTGTGACTGGGCAGGCACGGAGACTTGTGACTGGGCAGGCACGCAGGCCTGCCCCTACATATTGCCTTTCCCTTTGGCAAGGACAAGACGTGCTGCCTCTGCATCCTTTGTGATCTGTCCGGCCAGTTCCTTTGGCCCGGAAAATTTCTTTTCATCCCTCAATCGCTGAATAAAATCCAATTTAATCGGGTGGCCGTAGATATTTTTTTCAAAGTCGAATATATGGACCTCAGCCCCCAGTTCCTGTCCGCCAAAGGTGGGATTGTACCCGATATTCATCACCCCTCCATAGCACTGGTCTTGATGAATAACCTGGACTACATAGACCCCCGGTTTGGGGCACAGGTCATCCTTGTCAACGCGCAGGTTTGCTGTGGGAAAACCTACGACCGGACCACCTCGACGTATTCCTTCCTGTACGATTCCATGAATCTGGTAATACCTTCCAAGAAGGAGCCGGACCTTTTTCATCTCACCCAGGGTTACATGTTCCCTGACATTAGTGCTGCTGACTACCATGCCTTCCACAGAAACAGGTGAGATAATATGCACCCTAAATCCAAGCTTGGATCCCATGGCCTGAAGTAAAGATATATTTCCCTGCCGGCCCTTGCCAAAGGCATAATCATAACCCACGACCAGGTCCTCCACCCCTATAGTCTGGTGAAGTATTTTATTGACAAAATCGTGAGCGGACGTGCCCGCAAGCTCTTTGGTAAAGGGTAAACGGATCAGGTGTTCAATTCCAGCCTCAGCTATCAACTCCACCTTATGGTCCATGGTTGAAATAAGTTTTGGTGGATTTTGAGGCCTTAAGACCTTCATGGGATGAGGCTCAAAGGTAATGGCTGCAGTGTCCCCGTTTCTTGGCCCTGCAAGCTCCACTACCCGGCGGAAAAGGGCCTGATGCCCCAGATGTACTCCGTCAAAGTTACCTATGGTCAGTGCAGGCCGACAAAATGGTTTTTTAATTTCGTGCAGGCCTTTGTAAACCTTCATTTCAAACCTTCTTCAGTTTGTGGTTGCAGCCTTTGCTCCAGACATTAATTTACTATAACCGTTCACGGGGTTACAACCCGTTTTCCGCAACCCACCGAACTGTAAGCGTTTACAGGGTGCTGCAGATGCGAGGCGGAGGGTACGCAGACGTACTCCCTGTACTTCAAGTACCCGACAACAAAGCAGATGCGGTGCCCTGTGAACGCTTACAATTTACTATTTGGTCAGCAAACACTACAATGGCCCCTTGACAAGTGCAAGCACTGTCTATTTAATGACTTTCGCTCAGCCGAAGTGGCGGAATTGGTAGACGCGCTAGATTCAGGATCTAGTGGACAGTATATCCGTGGGAGTTCGAATCTCCCCTTCGGCACCACCTAATCAGTGTCTGAACGGAAAAACGGTTCAGACACAATTTTGAATTTTAAGTTTTGAATTTTGAATTGCTGATTATGAGCGGAATTACTTTCCGGTCTTTCCGTTTATTTTTTGACGCAGCACTCCTGAAGGCCGAAAAGTCACGACTCTTCGAGGAGCGAGGATCAGATCCTCTCCTGTGTGTGGGTTTCTGCCACGTCTGGACCTCTTATCCTTAACAGAAAATTTACCAAAACCGCTAACAAGAACGTTCTCTCCTGCCTCAAGACGATCTTTAATGATCTTGAGCAAACTCTCTACTGCTTGAGCAGACTCTATTTTGCTCAATTTTTTACTTTTATATATACGACTTACAAGATCTGCCTTAGTTAAGGTCATGTTGAGACACCCTCCTCTCCAAACACATAAGATAAATCTCAGGGACCTGTTACAAATTCCAAAACATTAATACGTTAAAGAAAAAAACCCATTAAGTCAAGAAGATAAGTGCCCCCAAAAAAGATATCTCCAAAATTCTTTTATTGCGTATCGTTCAAGCAATCAACCATAGCCCTCAAGTCATCAAGAGGTATTTGCCCTGGAGCGGCCTCATGACCCCTGGCTGGAGACGCATAGGTCAGATAAGCCCCCAGCGCCAGGCAGGCCAGCCTGCTCATCTTTCCAAAAGGCCCCATACAGAAGGCTATTAAAGAAAAACCCTCAGCCATTGCCTTGAAGTGCATAGATAATACATTCAAGACATCCTGTGGACCCTCAGCCATAGTGACTATCTTCCCAATGTCTGCCCCGGCCTGTCTTTCCGAATCAAACACTTCGATCAGTTTTTCCTTCTCGGGAGTGCAAGAAAAATCATGATAGGAAATGATGAGCTTTGTCCCGGTTTTACGAACCTTTTTTACTATAGTGTCCCTTAAGGCCGGATCTGTCCTGAGTTCAATATCAACATAATCCGCCCCTGCAGATATGGCCTTTTCCAAAAGGCTGATTCGCTCCTCTTCCGAACCTGAAAAAAGACCTCCTTCTGCTGAGGATATATTAGTAAAAATAAGGGGACAGGAGCGGTCTTTTATTAAGCTTACAAAATCCAGGGATTCCGCATCTGCAAGAGCATCCAGACGGACTTCTGCCATATCGGCTTTTGCTGTCACCTGTTGCAGACGCTTCAGCAGGGCATCACAGGTGGGTTCAGCCAGGGAGACACAGATCATGCGAGACAATCACCAAATCACTAAATCACTAAATAAAATATGTGTCCTTCCGGGGGTCGATTCCCTCCAGATAGCCGGCAATGGCCTTATCATACTTATTTGTTGTAATAAAGACCTTTCTGGCCAGTTCAAAACGTGTGGTCAGGGTAGTGGTTCCGTCATTGGCCTTCATTTCTCCAAGCACCTTTGAATAATCAGATGGATCTACAACCACGGTCACATACCGGAAGTTCTTTGCAGAAGAACGAAGCAGAGTTGGCCCCCCGATATCAATATTCTCAATGGCATCAGCCAAACCCACACCTTCTTTGGCCACGGTTTTTTCAAAGGCATAAAGATTTACCACTACCATATCAATAGGTGGAATAGCGTGGTCTTCCATCTGTTGCATGTGGCCGGCATTGTCACGAAGGGCCAGGATGCCCCCATGGACCATAGGGTGTAAAGTCTTCACCCGGCCATCCATCATCTCCGGGAAACCGGTAAGATCTGAAACATCCTTTACAGAAACGTCCGCCTCTCTTATTACTCGCGCTGTACCGCCGGTAGATACGATCTCTACACCCATATTCTCAAGTTCTTTAGCCAGTTCTGCTACACCTGTCTTATCAGTTACGCTAATGAGTGCCCTTTTTATCTTTGTCATATTTATTGACCGCCTTTATTGCTTGGATTCAAAAAAGATATTACCAAAATTGAGCTATTAGCTATTAGCTATTAGCTTAATATCGGTATGGTCGGGACGAGAGGATTTGAACCTCCGACCCCAGCGTCCCGAACGCTGTGCTCTACCAGACTGAGCCACGTCCCGACTGAAGATCTATTTCAAGGTTTTTGCAGTGTAATCATATATTCGCCAAGCAAGACCTTGTCAACAGAAGCATCTGCTGATATCAGGTTAATAAATATTTTAAATAGTGCCTGAACGGAAACCCCAAATTTTGTTTTCTCAATTTAGGTCATGGACAATTAATATATTAAGGTTATTTCCTTTTCTAAATTCAAAATTTAGAATTTAGAATTCAAAAT
>CBETWD010000023.1:0-21366 GCA_965539945.1 uncultured bacterium | reverse complement strand
TTTTTTGGAATACATTCCGATCTAAAGGAAATATTTTCTTTAAACAACTAGTATGTATATAAACCCTTGAGACGCCATGACAATTCCTCTTCAGGGCACACAGTAATTTCTGTACGGAGTTCCTATCGAAATCGTCAAGTAATTTCAGATGCAGGCTTCCACCGTCTCTGTGAACAAAAATCTGCAAATTATTTGCCATGATACGGCCTCCTTTCCAGTGAATTATCCTGATTTTAGCTATCCCTTGGCCGATTCTGTATCACCCCCACTCATAACGGTTGTACCGAACCTACCAGTTTCTGGGAAAGTAGCTCAGAAATTATTGCCACTATCGGGCTGGCAGCCGTAGATATAGAGAGGGCTCCAATAACCAGAGCCATGGGAAGATATGTTTCCAACAGGCTATACTCCGAACCCTGGAAACCTGTGAGAAACGGCATTGCAGGGAGCAGAAATGCAACCGTTAAAATGAAGACGCTCCCACCCCGGGAAAGGGTAATCCACAAAATACTTTTCCCTACCCGTTTAAGCCGCTTAATGACGAGACTGCCACCAATGGAGTAAGCGATGATACTCAGGGCCATTTCGGTGATGACATAAAGATCTTTGTCAACCAGCTGAGACGACAAAATATTGAAAAAGGAGGGACTGAATAACATGCCAACCACCAAGTAACCGCTGACGCGGGGCAACTTGAGCGCGTTAGCCGCGCGTCCTCCCAGGTACCCCATAATCAGCAACAGCCCCACGGCCAGTAAGGGATGCGCAATCATTGAAAAGCCTCTTCCCCCTTTTTGAGCCATAGCTCCAGTAGGTCCAGGATATCGAGGTCGGCAATGATCCGGCCTTCCTGGTCTACTACGGGCATGTCCTTAACATTCCGTTCGATCATCCTGGCGACCACATCGTGTAAGCATTCATGTTCGTGACAGATGCTGACTCCGGCATCCATCACGTCTTCAGCCTTTTCAGAAGTAAAAAGCTCCACGATATGTTCGGTAATCACCAATGGATCGCTGACTCTACTCTTCAGATAGTGGTGGAAGATAACATCTTTCAAATTATCTAATGATATCATTCCATTAACCTTACCTTTAAAATCTACCACATAGACAATGCGCCCCCGATGTCTTTTGACCATGGCCTGCAACACTTCTCTAAGTGAGCTTTCTTTCTTTACTATGGGCAATTCCACTCTGTGAGGTAAAGAATTCAGAAAGTCTTTTACCGTTAATCTCTTCACACTGCTGTACCCTTATTTGTAGACGTTTAATTGTATCCATTTTACCGATTATTTTCTGCAACGGCAAATGACGATTGGCAACTATTTTGCTATATATGGACATAATCGAGCTGAGCTTGCCATAACTATCTATTTATATTAATTATTATAACATAGATGAGTAAATATAGGAGCATCCGCAGTTTCTGACCGCAATTTGATTAGAGACAAAGGGTGTTTACTTCGTTCCACCAAACATTATATATAATTAGTGCCTGAACGAAAAGTCCGTTTTCTTGTAGCGAAACCCAACGAATCATTCGAGTGGGTTTTCGTTCAGGCACTAATTAGTACATTAGTTCTAAATCCTAGCCATAGAGAGATACAAGATGAAGATTGAGCAAAAGAGATGGACGGAAGCAAAGGGGTGGGAACCTGAACCACCGGGCGAGTTAGGTGAATCAGCCCAGTTGGTTTTGCTGTTTGGCAGCACATTGATACTAAAAGCACAAAAGCGTTTCCGTGAAATCAAGGATGCCTATCCGAAAGCCCTTCTTTTTGGCTGTTCTACTGCCGGCGAAATTTGTGGCACCCATGTAACCGATGACTCATTGACAGCCACGGCTATCAATTTTGAATTCACTCAGTTGAAAGGAGCTCGAATCAAGCTCAAGGAAGTGGAGAACAGCTTTCAAGCGGGTGATCGTCTGGCCGGGTCACTTGATAAAGAAGGGCTGGTACATGTGTTTGTCCTTTCAGATGGACTTAAAGTAAATGGTAGTGATCTGGTTAACGGGCTAATGAGAAATCTGCCTGATGGGGTCACTGTTACAGGCGGGCTCTCAGGAGACGGTGAGCGTTTTGAGGAAACGCTTGTGTTATGGGATGGGCCGCCTGAGAGTGGTGCTATTGCTGTTCTGGGCTTATACGGAAACCGGATCAAGGTCGGTTACGGCTCTATGGGCGGATGGGATCCATTCGGTCCTGAAAGGTTAATTACGCGATCAGAAGGAAACATTCTGTATGAATTGTGCGGGAGGTCGGCGTTGGGATTGTATAAGAAGTATTTGGGCGATCATGCAAAGGGTCTGCCGGCCACAGGGCTCCTTTTCCCATTGAGTCTTAGGACCATGGAAGGTGAGGCGGGGTTGGTCCGTACGATTTTATCCGTCAATGAAGAAGAGCAAAGCATGACGTTTGCAGGCGATATTCCTGAGGGAGTTTATGCACGCTTAATGAAGGCCAATTTTGACCGTTTGATTGACGGGGCTGTAGAAGCGGCCAAGGTCAGTTACGAAACCTCCGGCTCTTTATCTCCAGATTTGGCCATTCTCATCAGTTGTGTCGGCCGAAAGATGGTTTTAGGGCAGAGGATCGAAGAAGAGGTGGAAGGTGTTCGCGAAGTACTGGGCGACCGGACTATTCTGGCAGGATTTTATTCTTACGGAGAAATTTCACCGTTTATTCCCGGGACCAAATGTGCTCTGCATAACCAGACCATGACCATCACGACGTTTTCGGAGAGATAGCTTATGGAACAGATGCACAGTCTATTAAAACGCCAGCTTAAGCGGTACTTCAAAGGACGAGATGCCATCCCCGAAGAATGGCAGGGTTTTATTGAAGCAGTTAACGATGCTTATTGGCAATCTGACAATGACCGAAACATGCTTGAACGCTCACTGGAGTTGAGCTCTCAAGAACTTATCCAGGCGAATTCGGAACTGCGGGCAATTTTTCAGGCACTCCCCGATCTGTTCCTACTACTCAACAATAAGGGCACTATCCTGGATCACAAGGGAGGAATGAGAGATGACATGTGTTTCCAAGTGGAAGAGTTGCTTGGCAAAGGAATCCATGAAGTTCCTTTAGAGAAGGTTGGTGACAAGTTTGTCAAAGCTATTCACCAGGTACGAGAGACAAACTCGATGGTCAGTATAGAGTATTCAATAAGGATGCAGGAACAAGAATATTTCTATGAAACAAGACTGTTGCCACTACTAGAGGATCAGATCATCGCGATCGTACGGAACATCACAGAGCGAAAGCGGACTGAGAAAGCAGTTCTGGAAAGTGAGGAGAAATTCAAGGCCATAAGTAGTTCGGCCAAAGACGCTATCATAATGATGGATAATGAGGGGAATATTTCTTACTGGAATGAAGAAGCCCGGAAAATATTTGGGTATTCAGTTCAGGAGGCTCTGGGGAAGGAATTACATTTATTTCTCGCACCACCAAAATATCATGACGCCTATGGACAGGGCATTCTCACATTCAAAGCAACAGGCCGTGGGCCTGTTGTTGGCAAAACGCTTGAGTTGGAGGCGGTAAAAAAGGATGGAACCAGATTCCCCATAGAACTCTCCGTTTCAGCGGTCAAAATAGAGGAAAAATGGCAGGCTATAGGGATCCTCAGAGACATCACGCTGCGCAAGCAAGCGGAGGCGGAATTACGACGTGAAAGAGATAGAGTAAAAGAAAGTATGCTGAAAAAAATCAGCTTGTTAAACGAAAGGACAAAACTTATAGCAAAATTGAAAAAAGCAAATATCCAACTTAGAGAACTTGACAGACTTAAATCTGCGTTTTTGACGAACATATCTCATGAGCTCAGGACACCGATGAATTCCATTATCGGATACTCAGATTTATTATTAGACGGAGTTGACGGACCAATCAACGAGGAACAGAAAAAGAGTCTGAGCAGAATTTCCAATAATGCCAGGCACCTTTTACAATTGTTAAATGATCTCCTCGATCTCTCCAAGATAGAAGCAGGGAAAGCTGAGATAGAAGCAGAACAGTTCAACCTCAAAGGACTCATTGATTCAGTAGTGCCCTTCTTTGAGGGAATGATAACTGGAAAGGGTCTTTCCCTTGGTTTTGATATCGATGAGAATTTACCCTTAGTCTATGGCGATAAGAGTAAGATCAAGCATGTTTTAATAAACCTGTTGAACAATGCGATAAAGTTCACCAATGAGGGAGGCATAACCATCCGTGCCAAGATATCCGATCGCGGTATTCAGCCTGGCGAGTCGCCCATATTTGCAGAGGTCTGCATAGAGGATACAGGCATCGGGATAAAGGATAAGAATCTCGATAAAATTTTTAACAAGTTCGTGCAGGCTGACATATCTACTGTGCGCCAATATGAAGGGACTGGCCTGGGGCTCAGTATTGCAAGAGGACTGATCGCATTGCACAATGGAATGATCTGGGCCACGAGCGAGTATGGCAAGGGAAGTCAATTCCATTTCACCATTCCGCTAAAAAAGGATACACTCGCAACTGGGACTAAGCCGGTTGTGGAATTAAGAATGGCTGATGCCTTGTCTGAGGACATTGGTGAGCCTGTTGAGACATCTGAAGATGACATTTCTCGAAAGAAGGTCTTGGCAATAGATGACAATCCGGACGCCATTGATATTATCAGAAAATCTTTAGGAAAGGATTACAAAATAGTAGGTCTTCTCAGTGGGGAGAAGGCAGTTGAAAAGGCAATGGAGACGAGACCGGTAGCCATTACTCTGGATATCTTGATGCCACAAAAGGATGGATGGCAGGTGCTGCGGGAGCTGAAGAGCGCGCCAGAGACACGGGATATCCCGGTTATTGTCGTTTCAATTGTAGATAATAAAAAACTGGGATTCAGTTTGGGTGCTGCGGAATATATAGTGAAGCCCTTAGAAAAGGATTTTTTCCTCAAAAAAATTAGAGATCTAGAAAAAACGGGCAAAATACAACGGGCACTTGTAGTAGATAGTGAAACGGAAACAGTAATGCTGATCGAGCATATACTTCACGACGTTGGGTGTCAGGTAAAGACAGCCTATAACAGCCAGGATGCGATTAGCTTGATACAGAGTTTTGTGCCTGGCCTGATTATCCTCAATCTGACAATGCCCAGGGTGAATGGTTTTGATGTAATTGAGTACATTAAGACAGAGGACAGCGCCAAGAATATCCCTCTTATTCTTATTACTAAGAGGGACTTGAGTCAGAAGGAGAAAAACGATTTAGATGGGAGGATACGGGGTATATTAAACAAAGGAGTACTTAAAGAAGAGGATCTCTTACAGGAACTCAGAGATAGAATAAATGAGATAAAGAGTGCCTAAAAAACTGGTATGAGATAATCGGCAGCAGGAAGTTTTGGGCAGGCCAATTGCGGAGCTAAGTTTGCCTTTTTCTACCATTTCGTTTGAAATGTTGATACGCCTGGTACATGAAGGTCCTAATGGCCGTCTCCCTTCCGGGCTGGAAGCCCGAGTCGTAGGGCGTATCCAGATATGGAATTCTCAGTTTGTTCATAAGAGGCTTCACGATGGCTGAAGTGGTCGTACTGGGCATACAGATAAAAGGATAGACATTCACCACGCCGTTATATCCTTCCCTGGCATATTCCACGATTCCAGCAATGCTTAAACAGGCCTCTGTGCCCACATCAAAACAAAACAGGTCCTTCTCTTTAAGAATATTATCCAGATCTGCCACTTTATGGTCTTCGGCCAGGTCAATTAGCGATCTCACCCTTTTGTAGGCCTGCCTCTGTCTAAATTCTTGATATAAAAGGTCCCCCCCGAAGCCGATGATCCTTTTTAAATAATACCTCATGGGGCCCAGGCGGAGCTGTTTCAGGCTAAACCTAAATCCTACTTTCGCCTCTCTGGATCTGTCATAGGCTGTATAATTCATCCATTCGGCAACAGAGGCATTTATTACCTCAGCCCCATATTTTTCCAAAACTCTGATAAGATCCTGATTTGCCTGGACATGTGTCCTTAAGTAAATTTCCCCGACGATCCCGATAAGGGGCTTGGCAGGGATGTTGGGGTCAATAATTGCTTTTCCCTCTTTGATGATCTCTTCCAGTTTATCAAGGATTTTGTCAAAGTCCTTATTGGCCCCATATTTCTCAAAAGAATCTTCCATGACGTGCATGGATCTATCGATAAAATCGTCTGCCATCCCGGGTTCCTTTTCATAAGGCCTGATTCTCCAGAGCAACCTGTCAAGGATGTCAGCTAACACTATAGAAAAATAGGTGGCTTTTCTGAGATCCCCGGCCCGTTCCTTCTCAATTATACCGGCCAATGAATACCCATCCTTTGTGGTAAGGGAACCGATTTTTACACTCTTCAACTCAGGAAAAGAATCCAGGACAATTCGCTGGTATTTGTTGTACATGCCGAAACGGCATGGACCGTCGGTTTCGGGCATAAAATATACGTAATTTTCTGGATCAAAGTCCTCCCCTAGCTCCTCCTCTTCTTTTTTCAAAAAATACAGAATATCTCCTGTAGTGATCTGGCAGGGATAGCATTCTTTGCCGGAAGTGTATTCCTTGCCAAGATCAAGGCCCTTACAGGTATCCATTACCTTTGCATTAACACCAAACCCCCTGAATGTTGCTGCGATAAGATGGCTTCCTATCCTGCTCATCTGAGGAATCAGGAAGGTTTTATTCCTGAGATTAAATCGGCCCACATTCTCAGTGAGCGATTGGAAATCTACAACTCTCTCTGATTCCATTTCCTTCTAATTTGCCACTCTTAAGTCAAATTTCAGATCTGACCTGGATTTCTGCATCGTATTTTCTATAACGTTCTTATAGGCCTCCAGCCTGGTCATAACACCTGCTACGGCACTGTGCTCGTCAAGCTCCAGGATCAGATAGGCCTTGTTTCCCATGATATGCTTGTAAAAATGCTCGATAAAGGAGTCCGGACCACACCCGAAATTGGTCAAATGGAGACTGAAATAGTTTGGATATCCCTTTACGAATCTGGCAGTCCTCAAGACCTGAGCACCAAGTCCCCAGTACATGGAAGAAAAATCTGAAAGGTCTACCGATGATACATCTATGAAATCCATCGGCAGCGCGGTTATTCCGATCTTGCTCAAATTCTGACCAAGCCTCAAATTCAGTCTTTCATCGTAAAGATTATACGGGCAACCTGTCACCACCACGATTGGCTCATCAGGATCCTGATCTTCAAGGATTTCTCTACCTTTCCGGTGAAGCTAAGTTTGCCTTTTTCTACCATTTCGTCTGAAATGTTGATACGCCTGGTACATGAAGGTCCTAATGGCCGCCTCCCTTCCAGGTTGGAAGCCCGAGTCGTAGGGGGTATCCAGATATGGAATTCTCAGTTTGTTCATAAGAGGCTTTGCGATAGCTGAAGTGATCGTACCGGGCATGCAGGTGAAAGGATAGACATTCACCACGCCGTTATATTCTTCCCTGGCATATTCCACGATTCCGGCAATGCTTAAACAGGCCTCTGTGCCCACATCAAAACAAAACAGGTCCTTCTCTTTAAGAATATTATGCAGATCTGCCAATTTATGGTCTTCGGCCAGGTCAATCAGCGACCTCACCCTCTTGTAGGCCTGCTTCTGTCTGAATTCTTGGTATAAAAGGTCCCCACCGAAGCCGATGATCCTTTTTAAATAATCCCTCATGGAGCCCGGGCGGAGCTGTTTCAGGCTAAACCGAAAACCTACTCTCGCCTCTCTCAACCTGTCATAGGCAGTATAATTTATCCATTCGGCAACAGAGGCACTCATCACCTCAGCCCCGTACTTTTCCAGAACTCTGATCAAATCCTGATTTGCATGGACATGTGTTCTCAAGTAAGTCTCCCCGACGATCCCGATAAAGGGTTTGGCAGGGATGCCGGGATCAATAATTGTTTTTCCCTCTTCGATGATCTCTTCCAATTGATCAAGGATTTTTTCAAAGTCCTTATTTGCCCCATATTTCTCAAAGCTATCTTCCATGACGTGCATGGATCTCTCGATAAAATCGTCAGTTATCCCGGGTTCCTTTTCATAAGGCCTGACTCTCCAGAGCAATCTGTCAAGAATATCGGCTAACACTATAGAAAAATAGACAGCTTTCCTGAGATCCCTGCCACGTTCCTTCTCAATTATACCTTCCAGTGAGTAACCATCCCTTGTAGTAAGGGAACCGATTTTTACACTCTTCAACTCAGGAAAAGAATCCAGGACAATTCGCTGGTATTTGTTGTACATGCCGAAACGGCATGGTCCGCCCGATTCGGGCATAAAGTAGACGTAATCTTCCGGCTTGAAGTCCTTTCCCTGCATCTCCTCCTCTTTTTTTAAAAAATACAGGATATCTCCTGTAGTCATTTGGCAGGGATAGCATTCTTTGCCGGAAGTGTATTCCTTGCCAAGGTCAAGGCCTTTATTGGTATCCATTACCTTTGCATTAATACCAAACCCCCTGAATGTTGCTGCGATAAGATGCCCTCCTATCCTGTTCATCTGGGGGATCAGGAATGTCTTATTCCTGAGATTAAATCGGCCCACATTCTCAGTGAGCGATTGGAAATCTACAACTCTCTCTGATTCCATTTCCTTCTAATTTGCCACTCTTAAGTCAAATTTCAGATCTGACCTGGATTTCTGCATCGTATTTTCTATAACGTTCTTATAGGCCTCCAGCCTGGTCATAACACCTGCTACGGCACTGTGCTCGTCAAGCTCCAGGATCAGATAGGCCTTGTTTCCCATGATATGCTTGTAAAAATGCTCGATAAAGGAGTCCGGACCACACCCGAAATTGGTCAAATGGAGACTGAAATAGTTTGGATATCCCTTTACGAATCTGGCAGTCCTCAAGACCTGAGCACCAAGTCCCCAGTACATGGAAGAAAAATCTGAAAGGTCTACCGATGATACATCTATGAAATCCATCGGCAGCGCGGTTATTCCGATCTTGCTCAAATTCTGACCAAGCCTCAAATTCAGTCTTTTATCGTAAAGATTATACGGGCGACCTGTCACCACCACGATTGGCTCATCAGGATCCTGATCTTCAAGGATTTCTCTCCCCTTTTGGTGAAGCTCAGTGGCAAACTGATTCTGCCTGTCCATGGCATAATAAAGGGCCTTTTTTATCTCGGCCTTCCTCACGCCAAGTTTTGATTGTATTTGCTCTGAAATCTCCAGGGCAAGGGTGTCAGGATCGTATTTGAGATGAATCACCGGACTTAAAATGGATGACGGGTCTATCCCGAGGGCCATACGGACCATATAAGAGTTGCTCTGGACCATGGGACAGAAATACCCGACTTCCAAAGGCTGAGGCGTAGGCATGGTGATAATACTGGGAAGGAAAAGGTATTTTGTCTTTCCCATCAGCTCTTTGATGTGACCGTGGGAGACCTTTACCGGATAGCAGGTCTCGGCCACCATTGTCTCTATCCCGGTCTTGGAGATGTGCGCGTTGGTGGGTGGGGTGAGCACAAGCCGGAATCCGAGCCGGTCAAAGAAATGGGCCCACATAATACTCAACTGGTGGCCATAAAGAGCCCTCTGCATACCTACTGTTGGTCGATTGTCTTTCTCAATCAGGGGTTCATCCTGCAATTCAGTGTAAACCCCGGCCATGTGTGCCTGCCAAACCTCCTGTCTTAATTCAAAGAAGTTTTCTTTCCTGGCCCCCCTGCTTCTTGTCAATTCATAGCGGCCGCACTCCCCGCCCCAGATACTACGACGACCGTCAAAATTATAAATCTTCAGTTTGCATTTGTTGTGGCAGTGACTGTCTGCACGGCATATTTTTTCAGCATACTTCATTCGGTCTTTTATGGCGCTGTCCAGACCTCTAAAGGTGCTCTTGTTTTTTTCCTCAAGGTGCATTTTCTCCTGCACACTTATAGCAGCGCCATAGGCCCCTAAGACCTCTCTGTGTCTGGGGACCAGGAGACCACGTCCAAGGACATTTTCAAAGGCGGCAACAACCCCCTTGTTTAAAGAAGGACCACCTAAGAACATAACCCTTTGTCCTATCTTTCGCTTTCCAACTACCCGGTTTAGATAGTTATAGACAATGGCATAACACAATCCGGCTATCAGATCTTTTTTCTTTACGCCCTTCTGGTGATAAGACACGAGGTCTGATTCCATGAATACTGTGCATCTCTCAGCCAGCTTGACGGGCTTCTCTGATGAAAGTGCAATCTCCTGAAACTCGCCCACAATATTGATCCCGTATTTATTGGCTAACTCATGCAGAAAACTACCCGTACCGGCAGCACACACTTTATTCATGTCAAAATCAAGGGGATAGGTATTGGCAATAGAGATGTATTTGGAATCCTGTCCCCCGATCTCAAAAATAGTGTCCACATCAGGGCATATCTCCACTGCACCCCTTGCGTGGGCTGTTATCTCATCGATGATCAGGTCTGCATTAAGGAAATCTCCTACTACGTTCCTGCCCGACCCGGTTGTGGCCATACCCACGATTTCAATCCTTTTCCCTATATCGTCGCGTATAAACGTAAGAAGCCTTTGAGTGACCTCTATGGGCTTGCCCTGAGTAGGCACATAGGTCTTGTGAATTATCTCGCGGTTTTCGTTGATGAGGGAGTATTTGGTAGTCGTTGATCCTACATCCATACCGAGGTACACCCTTGTCTTTTTTCGCAAGGACTTTCTTTGAATCTTGTTCGTCTTCGGAAAGGACGTCTGTCTCAGTGCCAATCTGGGCGCTACCGGCACCGACATCCTGTTCTCAAATCCCGCTTTTAGCACATCAAGATCCACCCGGTCTTCCCTGTTCGATTCCAGAGCCCCCAATGCGACTCCCAGGGCGCCTATGGAGGTATTATAGGGAGGTACGATCAACCCGGGGAAATAGCTCTTAAAGGCCTTGACCTGGAGATCGTTCAATGAGAGCCCACCGATAAAAAGAATCGGTTCTTCAAGTATTCGATTGGAAACGATGGTGCTCATGTAGTTTCTGGCGTTTCCAACGTGCAGGCCGTAAATAATATCCTCCAGCTTCTCTCCCTTATTCTGGAGGTGAATCATGTCAGACTTAGTAAATACAGTGCAACGGCATGCCACATTGGCAGGCCTCTGGCTGTTTAGACCGAGTTTGATAAAATCAGCCAATATCTTATCGATCTCATCCGGGGAATCCGTTTCTCTGGTATACATGGTGGTGGCCAGTCTCTGGGCCTGCTGATCGATGAAGGACCCTGTACCGGATGCGCAGGGACCATTGGTATTAAAGTATTCCAATTCCCAGCCGCCATCGTAATGATTGATCTGTAAAAGGGCCGTCTCCTGCCCTCCCATACTGATGATCGTTTTAACGTCCGGCCTTAAAAAAATGGCGCCCAGGACCTGGCTGATGGTCTCGAACTCATAAAAGGTCCCCAATTCCTCACTAAGCTTCTTTCCATGGTTCCCCGTAAAGGAAATAGACCGGATACTCTCTTGCCCGAATTTTTCATGCAGGCCCTGAATAAGGGCCAAAACCCTCTTCTCCACTTTGCCAATGTGACGCTCGTAGGGAAATTCGCAGACAATCTCCTTCTTATCGTTGATGACAATACAATTCAGGCTGACAGACCCGGCATCAATACCCACATAGTATAGATCAGAATCTTGGAGCGATTTTTTGCTTTTAATGGATATCTTTTTCATCAATATTTTTATCTTTCAATACGCACATCCACTCTTTTCCTGCCCCAGACAAGGGCCTTTTGGTGGGAATTGAAGTAAACATCAAGGCGATCAGGTCCTTTAATGGCAGATCCCCGGTCTTCCACAACGCCCCATCCGTAACCGGGAATGTACATCCGGGTGCCAAAATTGTAAAATTTGGTGTCAGCCGCAATGGTCCCATCCCGTGGCATGAGGAGCCATGGGAAAAAGATCAGTCGAATGGGAATCATCCAGGGATGCACAACACTGTCCATTGAAATGAGCCCTGGATGTGGTTGATGGGGTTTTGTGCCACTGGCTGTACGCCCAGAGTAAGGTTGGCCCTTGCGCTTTCCTGAACTCACGTAGCGGTTCCAGACATCCAGCTTCAGATATCTCCACCTTCCACGTTCCCAGCCGCAACATTGCCCACATCCGCAGTATGCGGTGACTTCCATACGGCGCACATTGTTACCGGCGCACCCCGAAATCACTAAACACGCAAGGAGTAACCAGGGAAGCATTCGTCTCATAATTGATTCTGCAAAGTAACTATTCAGGTTGAAGGTTGAAGGCTGAAGGCTGAAGGCTGAAGGATTTCAAGCATTTCGCAACGATCGAACAGGGATGAATCCTCTAAACTAATACTGCAATCTCGTCAGCCAACTTAAATGTTCGCAGTTTTGTGTGATTATGCACGATTTGCCCCTATTAGCCTTCTACCTTCAGTCTATCCACCTGAATAGTTACAATTTGAGCAGCCTTTCTTCCAGGTCATAAGTCTGTTTCTTCATCTTTTCCCATTCAACATTCGATGTTGGACGTTCGATGTTCGATGTTCATTACTAAATTTATCAATAAAGGCCTTGAGCCCGTTCAGGTAAACACTGCTCGATGTAATAAATCCATCATTATGACTTCCTGCAATTTCAAGAAAGGCCCTGGGATCGTTCGCCGCATCGAAGAGCTTGCGCCCATGCCTGAAAGGAACGATCTCGTCTTCTTGACTATGGACTATGAGAACCGGACATTGTACTTCCCTGACGGCAGCCAAGGCATTGTACTTATATCTACAAAGCAATTTTACAGGCAAATAAAAATACAGCTCTCCAGCCAAATCCGGAGCTGAAGTAAAAGTAGACTCTATGATAAGGGCTTTGGGCAAATATTGCCCGGCTAACCATGCGGCCACGGCGCCTCCAAGGGATCGGCCAAAAAGGATAATATCAGACGGAGCTAATCCCTCATGCTCAATCAAGTAGTTCCAGGCTCCTTTCACATCGAGATAACTACCCTCTTCTGAAGGAGTGCCTTCACTTGTCCCATAGCCCCGATAGTCAAAGATAAAGGTGCTGAGTCGAAGGCGATGAAATATCTCTATAGACTCAAGACGGTGGGAGATGTTGCCTGCGTTACCATGGCAAAATATGACCACACCCCTTGGCGAGTCAGCCGGGATGAACCAGCCTGAGAGCTTGACTCCATCCGGGGCTTTAAAGGAAACGGATTTGTACGATAAACCGATTTGATCCGGTGTTGCGACTATCTCACTGGCGGGAAAATAGATAAGGCGTGATTGGGCAAAAAACATAAAAGCGGCAAGGCCGGCATAAATAGCAGTAATAAGAATTATGGACTGTAGAAAAACCTGCCACATATCCTGAAAGATACCTCTATTCCGAGGGGACGCAACCCCGCCCTACCATGAGGGATTCATTAAGATTAAGACATTCAAAGAGATAATTACCTGCTCAAGTCATGCTTTGAGATCAGAATTCCTGTGAATCCGGCTAGTCCTTTACTTCGTCACCTACAAAGCCTATCTGATCTACGGGGTTTATTACCGTAGTCGCTACGTTCTTCAGGTGTGCTGAAACGCGTTTTATGTAGCGCAGGATCAGCACCACTGCCAGGTACTCATTTGGTACGAGTTCCTCTCCGATGGCAGACTGAAAGATTTCCTCCAGATTCTTATCGCAGGTCATAGCGATATACTCGTAGTCCTTGACTGCCTTCCGGGCCTTGTTTGCACTATTTCTCTCATAAGCATATCTGACCGTGCCAAAAAGGGCCACTGTTCTGCTATGCAGGTCCTTAACAAGCTCTTCCTTTTTACCCAGGGAACAGCGTTTTGACATCATGTCTGTCAGTTCCGCGATGTTCTTTGTGTAGTCACCAATGCGCTCCAGATCTACTACCACAGTCAGGAGCACAACGGCATCTATGATATCCTGTCCCCGGCAAAATACCAGTTGTTCCATGACCTTTCGCCGGACCGTCCGCTGAACCTGGTTGATGTCCTGGTCCAGATGCTTGATTTGGTCCAATATGTCAACATCCGGTGTCTTGAGTAAAGTTTGCATGACTATGTCAAACATCCGCCGGCCATGGTCCAGCATGTTCAGGGCATCATTACGGGCATCGGAGACAAGCCCTGTTTTTTCAGTCAAGAATTTGAAGATTCTGGAAAACATGATTTCTCCTTAATGAATCTTATTTCAACCGAGGCCTAAGAGACGAGCCAGACCCTGTGCGTTGGTTAAGCCAATAAGGGCCAAGGGCAAAAGAAAGAATACAACAGCCACATAAACAAAGGCATAGGCCCTATGTTGGGAAACAAGCCTGCCCAGGCCTCGTGCCAGACCCAACGGTATCTTGCGGATTGCTGGAATAGGATAAATGAGCAGGATACCCGAAACATTAAAAAAGAGGTGGCAGAGAGCAATAATAAGACCGGCCGGTCCTTGACCAGCTACTGCCCCGGTGGCCATGGCTGCCAGGAGGGCAGTCACTGTTGTCCCCACATTGCTTCCGAGAGTTATGGGAAAAATAGTCCTCAGTCTGACAATCCCGGCACCGGCCAGAGGAACCAGCAAAGAAGTGGTAATTGAGCTGCTCTGGACAATGGCAGTGCATATCGCTCCGACCGCCATGCAGGCCAGTGCGGATTTACCCAAAAAGTGGTCAAAAACCACTGCAACACGATCCATCATCAGTGTCCGCATAATGCGTGCTATCCCCCAAAGGGATAAGAAAAGAACCACCAACCCCAAGGCCAGGAAAATAATACCTGCCCAGGGATGATCCAACACACTTTGCAGACCTTTATAAACAACAAGCACTGCCGGCTTAGTAATAGCCTTTACGGGGCTGGTATAAGTCACTCCATGGGCATGCGTAAGCAGTCCGGCGAACCATATAGCTGTCTTTTGAAGATAGCCCGTATACATCTCAATTGGTAAAAACACTGCCACGGAAAAAAGATTAAAGAAGTCGTGTACAGTTGCCGCAGCAAAGGCCCGGCGAAACTCCACGGCCCTGGTGATATGGCCAATGGACACAAGTGTATTTGTGACCGAGGTGCCTATATTGGTTCCCATGATAACCGGCACTGCATTGGCTACATCCAAGACGCCGGATGATACAAGGACCACGACCAGACTGGTGGTGGCGGAGGAACTCTGGATGAGGCTGGTGGCTAAAATCCCTACAAAGAGGCCCACAAAAGGATTGCTGGTCAGGGCAAAGAGTTTCTGCGAAAAACCGGCCCCAAAGCACTTGAATGCGGTCTCCATACTACTGATACTGACCAGGAAGAAATAGAGCAGTACAATCAGGAGGAAGATCATCACGGCCGTATGCCGGGATGATCCACAGGAACCAGATGATTGGGGAGAGGGAATACCTGAACCCGGGTTATCGCTCATATTGCTATATACTCAGATTTTGTAACCATTCACGGGACTACAACGCCCGTTTTACCGCAACCCCACCGGACTGTAAGCGTTTACAGGGTGCTGCAGATGCGAGGCGGAGGGTATGCAGACGTACTCCCTGTACTTCAAATGCCCGACAACAAAGCAGATGCGGTGCCCTGTGAACGCTTACCAGATTTTATTGTCCAAGGATACCCTTTATTAATTCATTTGCTGTATCCGGTTTGGCATCCTTGTCTTTGTCCTTGGTCTTCTTTTTCCCTGAAAGGGCCTTACCTAGTTCCTCTACGGCCTTTTTGCGAACGGTCTCTTTTACCTTTTTCTGTACCCCTGCCGTATCCAGGGTGGGATACGGACGTGTCACAGTTCCGGCAAGTTTGAAGCGGATCTCTGTCTCACCCGTTTCATCCGCAAGGTATTTGGCCACTGAAGCACGCTTTTTGAACTTTTCACTCAACTCCGGGGAAAAGCGCAAGGTGACCGGTAAATCCAGCTTGCCGTCAAGGCCAACGGTCCCTTTGGCTTGAGCATTGACATCCTTGCCGGTCATCCGGGTCTTGAGAGCCACCTGTCCCTTGATAATATGGAGTGAACCATCGAGGTCTTCAAAGGACATATTGTTAAGTTCGTCAAGCCCAAGGAGTTTGGCTACCGCCACGGTCACCGGAGTATTACTTACCCGCCCGTCATGAAGGCCGTATGTGCCGTCAACAATGAGGGCATTGCGGAGCTTGGGCCATTCAGTACCGGCTCCGGAAAAGGTTAAATGGGACTGTAATGCACCGGAGATCATGTCCTTGACCCCTGGTGCCAGGCATGCTAGCAGCCGCTCTACCTTAACGGACTCCACATCCAATTGTCCATCGTATGCCAGACCGGGCCTGTTAAGGTCCGCTTTTATTTTGCTGCGCACCTGTCCGTCAGCCACCTTTGTGGAGAGATCTTTCACAGTCAAAATACCTTTATCAAGGCCGTATTGTAGCAAGAAGTCCTTCACTACAAGCCCTTTGTACAGAGTCTGACCAATCTTGATCTCTCCTGCAGCCTTGAGACCAGGAGGCAAAGCTGCTCCAGGGGCGGTGGGGGAAGTTGTTTTTACGTCTTTAGAAGTCCCTTTTCCCCCATTTTGAGATGCCGCAGGCAGACCTGCTGCAAGGGCAAGAAGATGGTCAATATTAATGGCATCGCTTACTACATCCAACCGGATGTCAGGCACCTTTGCATAGTTTTTCACCTCTCCGCTGAGACGGACCTGCTCCTTTTCCAGGCTGATGTCCACTGTGTAGCCCAGCCGGTCCTGATCAAAATCGCTCTTTCCAAAAACATGGGGCCTGAGTTTTCCATATTCGGCATCTGCCTCAAAACGCAGATCTCCTCGATATCGCAGCGATGCCAGATCACAGCCGAGATCCAAAGAGACCTTGAGGTCGGCCTTTACGTCTGTGTCGGGAATCTCCTTGAGCGCATCGCGGACAACGAATTGCGCATTATCAACAATTACCTTGTTCACGGTGAGAGCCAGTGGAAGGGCGGCTGATGCAGGCTTTCCTGTGTTCTCAGGCTTCTGTTTTTCAAGCTCAGCCTCGGCCAACACTGCCAGCGTCTCGAAATTAAAAAGCCCATTCTTGTCGCGCAGTACCCGTACATACGGGGCATCAAGGCGTATTTTGCTTACTATTATTTTTTTCTGGAGCAGTGGTAAAAGGTCATAGCGCAGCACAAATTCTTTTGTACTAACAAAATCAGTATGACCGTCTGTTTCCTTTACTATAAAGTCTTTCACAGTGATGCCACTGAAAAGGCCCACGTCGATTCCACCGATCAGGACAGTTCTGCCCAAGGCCTTTTCCGCCTGGGGAATTACCAGGGCCTTCACACGGTCTTCGGTCAGATAGAAATGTACAAAAAGCGACAGCCCAACCAGCACTACGCCAAGCAACACACAAAACGTCACAAGTATTTTGCCCAATTTTCCCATGATGCTGTTCCTCTTTCTTTTAGACTTATATGATGTTTTCCCTATTCAGTGCTCAATTACTAAAGACCTTTTTCAAGATGTCAGTAGTCCTGGCCACAGGATCTGTTCGAATCTTTTTTTCTTCTTCTCCCAGGAGCTTAAAGAGGCCGTTAAGGGCTTCTTCAGAAATATAGTGGTTAAGATCGAGATCAGTACCTGAAATCAAGTTCTGTACAGTGGGTTGGTCAGTCAAAGCCTGATATGCCTGGGTGACCCCAACCTCCTGAGCTGATGCATGGACCACAGGCTGAAACTTGTCATACAGTGGTTGCCATGTCACCTGTCTGAAATAGTCAGTGACAGCGGTGTCTCCTCCTTTCCAGAGACGTTGCACGTCTTCAAAGGTCAAATCTTTGACAGCCTGAGTAAATATCGGGAGTGCTTCTTCTGCCGCCTTTTCCGCAGCATGATTCATGGACTGTTCAAAGGCATCAGCCTGGGAGCCAAGGCCGATGCTTCTCAATGTGTTTGCAGCCGATTGAAGACGACCGGGCAAAGGAATGCGTATAGCTGGATTATCCATATAGCCCCCTGCTGCAGAAGCACTTTTTACTGCCTGTTCAGCTCCTACACGAAGGGCTTCCCTGAGTCCTTTGACAATCTCGGCATCCGACAGTACACTTGACGTCTGAGTGGATTTGCCATCACCTTTCGAAGTACTTACATCACGTACCGTATCAAGGACCTGATCCAGAAAACCAGCATGGACCGGTACTGCAAGAATCATAAGGATACAATTCAACAAGATAATTCTACACATGGCATAACTCCTTGTTATAAGTCCGGGAACAATTCCCATGTACCAGACTACCTTGTATGATCCTGAAAAGGGAATTCTTTTTTTAAAGATCGTCATGGCGAGTCATATACATAAAACAACCTTCAGGCTTTCGTGTCTTCGTATTTTCGTGCTTTCGTGATCATTTTTTTATCTTCAAACCTTTTTGGTTCCGGTTTATCCGGGTTAGGGGTTGACAAACAGCCTATTATGTTGGCAGATATTATTACATGACGTTTTTTGTCACACTGTTCTGCTGTGCAACAAGAGGAAGGAATTATTTATGAAAAATATCTCTTGTGCCGACCTTAATAAAGGACAAGGACAACTGGCTGCTAAAACAGGTAAAAAAAGCACATGGCAGCTCTGCTGCTTAGAATTATAAACGATTACGGTCTGGCAGAGACCTTGCTTTGGCAGGAATCGTTTAAATAATAATATGTTGGACTTTTATTATCCTAGATCCGATAAAATTGACAGGCAGAGTCAAAACCGACGCTAAAAGCAAAGGAGCACTGATTATGAATGATACGCCATTTATTCTCTGGTTCAACGAAATTGGGATCAAAGACGTACCTTTGGTAGGCGGAAAAAATGCATCTCTCGGCGAGATGTATCGGCATCTCACTGAAAAGGGTGTGATGGTGCCGAACGGCTTTGCCATCACGGCTGATGCATACAAACATCTCCTGAAAGAGGCTGGTATCGAGCAGGCCATACGGGATGCTCTCGATGGATTGGATACCCACGATATTGCAGATCTTGGCAAAAAAGGAGAAAAAGTCAGGAACATAATTCTAAATGGCAAGTTTCCTGAAGACCTGGAGAAGGCTATTAAGGCCTCATATTCCATGATGGAAAAGATCTACGGCAAAGATGTCGATGTTGCCGTAAGATCGTCAGCCACTGCCGAGGACCTCCCTGACGCATCCTTTGCCGGGCAGCAGGAGACATATCTCAATATCAGAGGGCCGGAGCATCTCCTTTCAGCCTGCCATCGCTGCTTTGCCAGCCTGTTTACCAACCGGGCCATTTCCTATCGCCAGGACAAGGGGTTTGGGCATTTCGATGTCTATCTCTCCATAGTAATCCAGAAAATGATTCGCAGTGACAGCTCCAGCGCAGGAGTCATATTTACCATAGACACCGAGAGCGGCTTTGAGGATGTGGTCTATATTACCGGGGCCTGGGGTTTGGGTGAAAACGTAGTCCAGGGCGCAGTAAACCCCGATGAGTTTTATGTCTTCAAGCCTACCATGAAAGAAGGTTATAGCCCGGTGGTGAGCAAAAGTCTTGGACTCAAACAGAAAAAGATGATCTATACCAGTGATCCCAAAGATCCGGTGAAAAACGTCACCACTTCAGACGAAGAGCGTCACCACTTTGTCCTCTCAGATGACGAACTGGTTACCTTGGCAAAATGGTCATGCATCATAGAGGATCACTACGGCAAGGCAATGGACATCGAATGGGCCAAGGACGGTGACGGAGAAAAAGTCGGCACAGGTGGGCTTTTCATCGTTCAGGCCAGACCTGAGACGGTCCATTCCCAGAAGGACCGCAACTTCATGGAGACCTATCGCCTTAAAGAGACCGGAGAAATTCTGGCCACTGGAAAATCCGTTGGTGCCAAGATAAGCCAGGGCAAGGTCAATATTATCGAGGACGCCGGCAAGATCCTTGAATTCAAGGAGGGTGAGGTACTGGTTACCGACATGACAGACCCGGACTGGGAACCCATTATGAAAATCGCTTCCGCCATAGTCACAAACCGGGGCGGACGCACCTGCCATGCAGCCATAGTATCCAGGGAATTGGGCATCACTTGCATTGTGGGCACTGAGGACGGCACTGAAAAGGTTTCCACGGGTCAGGAGGTCACAGTGTCCTGCGCAGGGGGTGAAGAGGGACAGATCTACAAAGGCCTCCTGGATTTTGAAGTCGAGCGTATTAATTTCAGTGAGGTGCCCAAGACCAAGACACATATCATGATGAATGTCGGCATCCCGGAACAGGCATTTACACAAGGGCAGATCCCTAACGAAGGAGTCGGGCTTGCGCGCCTTGAATTTATCATCAATTCCCATATAGGTATCCATCCCCTTGCCCTGCTCAACTATGCGGAACTAAAGGAAAGGGCCGCATCTGATCAAGAGATTGCAGAGGTGATAGAGGCCATTGACGCAAAGACTGTTGCCTATGACGACAAGACTAAGTTCTTTGTGGATACGCTGGCCCGGGGTGTGGCTACCATTGGAGCTGGTTTTTATCCCAACGATGTCATTGTGCGCATGTCGGATTTTAAAAGCAACGAATACGCCAATTTGATCGGTGGACACCAGTATGAGCCTGTTGAAAGCAATCCGATGATCGGATGGCGCGGCGCCTCCCGTTACTATGCAGAGTCCTTTGAGCCTGCCTTTGCCCTGGAGTGCGAGGCACTCAAGAAAGTACGCAACGACATGGGCCTTACAAACGTAAAGGTCATGATCCCATTCTGCCGTACTGTTGAAGAGGGCAAGCAGGTCATTGAAGTCATGAAAAAACATGGCCTGGTTCAGGGTGAAAACGGTCTGGAGGTCTATGTCATGTGCGAGATCCCGAGCAATGTCATCCTTGCGGATCAGTTTGCCGAGGTCTTTGATGGCTTTTCCATAGGATCGAATGACCTGACACAGCTCACCCTCGGGCTTGATCGCGACTCTGAACTCGTATCCCATATCTATGATGAACGAAACGAGGCGGTAAAGCGTCTGATCCGCCAGGTCATAGACACTGCAAAAAAGGCAAATTGCAAGATCGGCATATGCGGCCAGGCCCCAAGTGACTTCCCTGATTTTGCGGCCTTTTTGGTTGAATGCGGCATAGACTCAATGAGCCTCACACCTGACACCGCAGTCAAAACCAGACTGATAGTGGCCGAAAAAGAAAAGGAACTCGGAATCAAATAAGAAAAGGGCGGTGGTAGCTGGTACCACCGCCCTTTTTTGTCATTTTTTCAGCACAGCCAGGTCCCCATTTCCCACGAAGCCGGATACTCCTTCTGCTTGGATCCCCTTTGCCCCATAAGCGCTAATATTGTTCTGAAAGATGAACTGCTAAAAGATGAACATCGAACATCGAACGTCCAACATCGAATGTTGAATGGGAAAAGATGAAG
>CBETWD010000022.1:0-21427 GCA_965539945.1 uncultured bacterium | reverse complement strand
GGTTTATATCTCTGCAGTAACCAAAGAGGGTATTGACGAGCTTATTGAGATGTTGTCTGAGCGATTAGCCTTTAGCGGTTAGCTACGGAACGTTGAAATTAGAAAATGGAAATTGGAAATTTGGCCTTCATGCTTTTGTTTCATCTTTTCCCAATTTCTACTTTCTAATTTCAAGTTTCAAGCCGTATAGTAATCCTTATACCATGCAATGAACCTTGGAATCCCCTCCTCCAGGGTGGTGCTTGGTTTAAATCCTACGTCTCTCATTAAGTCATCAATATTTGCATAGGTGGCTGGCACGTCCCCTGGCTGCAAGGGCAACATATTCTTCCGGGCCTTCTTTCCCAGGCATTCTTCTATTATCTCAATAAAACGCAACAACTCCACCGGCTGGTTGTTCCCAATATTATAGAGCTTGTACGGTACGTAGCTTGAACTCGGATCCGGTGCATCACCAGTCCAACCGGGATTGGGTTCGGCAGGTCTGTCCAGGACCCTCACCACCCCCTCAACAATGTCATCTACGTATGTAAAATCCCGGCGCATTTTACCGTGGTTGAACACATCTATGGGACGATCTTCCAATATGGCATTTGTGAACAAAAAGAGGGCCATGTCAGGTCTTCCCCACGGCCCGTAAACAGTAAAAAAGCGAAGCCCTGTACAGTGTAGCCCATACAGATGGCTGTAAGTATGGGCCATTAGCTCGTTGGCCTTTTTAGTAGCGGCATAGATGGACACCGGATGGTCCACATTGTCATGGACACTGAAAGGCATTCTGGTATTTGCCCCGTATACAGAACTTGACGAGGCAAAAACCAGGTGCTTGACATTATTATGTCGACAGCCCTCAAGGACATTCATAAAGCCCACCAGGTTTGAATCCACATAGGAATGCGGGTTTATTAGAGAATAGCGCACGCCTGCTTGGGCTGCCAGGTTGACCACTCCATCAAACTTCTCTGCCACAAAGAGTTCTTCCATTGCCGCCCTGTCCGACAGGTCCTTCCGCACTGATTTGAAATTAACATGTGGTGTAAGCCGGGAAAGGCGTGCCTCCTTGAGAACCGGATCATAGTAGTCGTTCATGTTATCAAGGCCGACGACTTCTCTCCCCTGCTCCAGAAGTCGTCCGGAAAGATGATATCCTATGAATCCGGCAGCACCGGTAACCAGTATCTTTTTGATTGTATGAGATGATTTAGCAGACATTCAACAATTCTCCTTATTCATGCCGGCAACTGTTCACACTAGAAAAAACCACTACTCAACCGTCACACTCTTTGCCAGATTGCGCGGCTGATCCACATCACATCCCCGTGCCACAGCTATTTCATAGGCCAATAACTGTAAAGGAATGGTATAAAGAAACGGGTTGATGTCAGGATCCTCTGGTCTGGGCAATGACACAACATATTTTGCGATCCTGGAAATACCTTCATCACCCTCTTCTCCAAAAACTATGACAATACCACGCCTTGATTTTACCTCTTCCACATTGCTAAGAACCTTCTCATAGACATGATCGCGGGGGGCCAGGGCTACCACCGGCATGTTTCTGTCAATCAAGGCTATAGGACCGTGTTTCATTTCCCCTGCTGCATATCCCTCGGCATGGATGTAAGAAATTTCCTTAAGCTTAAGGGCCCCCTCAAGGGCAATAGGAAAAAGAATGTCCCTGCCAAGATATAAAAAATCTCTGTAACTGTAAAAGATATCTGCCAATTCCATGGTCTGCTGATGCCACGAGACGAGGCCATCTTCCAGCAACCCTGGAACAGTTATGAGAGCTGACATTTTGCTGCTGATATCTCCCCTGGCAAGACTACCTCTGACCTGGCTTAGATAAAGCGCAAGGACATAAAGGGCTGAAAGCTGACTGGTAAAGGCCTTGGTTGAGGCAACCCCGATCTCAGGTCCGGCATGGGTGTAAACCGTGCCGTCTGATTCTCTGGTTATGGTACTCCCCACCACGTTGCAAATAGCTATTACAGGTGAATCCAACTCCTTGGCCATGCGAAGCCCTGCCAAGGTATCAGCCGTTTCTCCTGACTGGGAAATCGGAACTGTGAGCACAGTCTCATCTAATATAAGGTGCCTGTAACGAAATTCAGAAGCAAGATCCACTTCTACCGGCAGACCCGCCCATTTTTCTATCCAGTATTTTGCTACAAGTCCTGCATGCCAGGATGTGCCGCAGGCAAGAAGCACGACCCTCCTAAGGCCTTTTATCAAATCAGGAGAAAGTTCTATTTCAGGCAGGTTCACCTCTCCGAGCTCCGGCATCATGCGACCGCGGTAAGTATTCAGCACAGCCTGGGGCTGTTCGTAAATCTCCTTCAACATAAAGTGTTTATATCCGGCCTTTTCCGCCATGGTCGCATCCCAGGAAATGGTCTGAGGGACCTTCACTACCGGCTTGCCGTTATCTATACACCTCACCTCGACACCGTTTCTGGACAGGGTGGCCATCTCCCCGTCATCCAGAAAGATTACATCACGCGTATAGGGCAAGAGGGCAGGTATGTCCGAGGCCAGAAAACACTCATTGTCTGCAAGCCCCAAGACCATGGGGCTTTGCTTTCGCGCTGCAACCAACATGTCGGGACTGCCCTGCCACAGCACGCCTATGGCATAGGCGCCCTCAACCTCCATCAGGGCATTCCTGACAGCCTGGACCAGATCTCCATTCAAATGCTTTTCAATAAGGTGTGCCAGGACCTCGGTATCTGTCTCTGATTTGAAGATATGGCCCTCATCCTGGAGCTGCCGGCGAAGGGTGTAGTAGTTTTCAATAATGCCGTTGTGAACCACTACCAGGTTCCCGGTACAGTCTGTGTGAGGATGGGCATTGGCCTCGGTGGGTTCTCCATGAGTAGCCCAACGGGTATGGCCCACCCCGATGGAGCTTGGTACATCCCGGATACCATTCAACAACTGGTCCAGCTTGTCAAGCTTACCTTCGCTCCTGATGCGGAGCACAGACCCCTCGTAAATATACGCCACCCCGGCTGAATCATAGCCCCTGTACTCCAGCCTCCGAAGGCCATCCAGGAGTATCGGCAATACGCACCTGTGACCAATATACCCTACTATGCCGCACATATGTCCTCCATTAGTAATACCTAAGTTGAGCGATTAGCTGTTAGCCATTAGCGTTTAGCTTTGAAAAATCAGGGCATTACGTTAATTAGAAATAACACCCAACGGGTGAAAGTTTGTAATAGCAAAATATCCTGCTTGTCAGGGCGGCAGACCGATAATCATTAAACTAATAGCTAACCGCTAAAGGCTAATCGCTCAATTTAGGTAATAAAGTGATCTACTAACGAGCTCCTTCTCTGAAAAGGATTGTCTTAACGGTCTTAAGTATTATATAAAGATCCAGTATTACAGACATGTGCTTGATATAGAATAGGTCGTATTCAAGTTTCTTTTTTGCATCTTCCTCTGACGCCCCATAGGGATAGCTGATCTGAGCCCAGCCTGTAATTCCCGGTTGAACAGTGCTGCGTTGATCATAATACCGGATCTTCTCTGCCAACTCGCTTACGAATTGCGGTCTCTCAGGTCTAGGCCCCACAAAATTCATTTCGCCTTTCAAGACATTCCACATCTGAGGAATCTCGTCTATCCTGAGTCTGCGGATTATTTTACCAACCCTTGTGACCCTAACATCATCCTGCTTTGCCCACTCAGCCTCTCCTTGCTCTGCGTCCTGTCCCATAGAGCGAAACTTAATTAAAACAAAGGGCTTGCCGTCCTTGCCAACCCTTTCTTGCTTATAGAATATCGAACCGGGGGAATCCAACTTAATACAAATGGAAGTCAGCAAAATGATCGGGAATGATAAAAAAAGGCCAAGAGCTGATATGCATGTACCAATAAATCGCTTTGTTGCTAACATCACCCACGACTTTTGAAAACCCTTGTGAAAAATCAGCCAACTGGGATTTATCTTATCAACCAATATCCTGCCGGTAAGCTCCTCATAAAAAGTCTCTCCCTCAAGAACAGGCACGCCTTTCATTTTGCACTCCAGGAGTTCATTCACAGGAAGGCGCCCCCTGCGCTCGTCCATGGCAACAATAATTTCTTCCGCTCCTGTCTCACCTACCCGTTGGCACAGATTGGAAAAAGAATTAAAGACCACGGTGTTGCCATAAGCTTCTTGCTCAGCAGACACCTGGTCCAAAACCGCACCTGCAACCCTGAAACCGCAGTCACTCTTCTCCTTGATTTCTTGGACTATCTCTTCAGAAAAAGGGCCGGATCCTACGATCAAGACAGGAATAGTCCACCACTCTTTTCTAAGCATCCAGCAATAGGAGTATCTCCAAAGACTGCTGAGAAAAACAAAGACGAGCAGGCTTCCCAAAAAGACCCATCGGCCGGGCAAAAGGACCGGAAAGACAAAATAAAAAAATCCCAGAAAAATGGAGGCGGTACCCAGGGCCTGGATCAGGCGGATGGTCATCTCCACATAGTTGAACCCAAACCTGAAAGTATATAAATCATAGTAGTAAAGACACAAAAGGCAGACAACAACTATCAGAAGCAATCTGGGCCACAGGGACAGGATATCAGATGCGGAAATATCTCCACCATGACGATAGGCTACTGCCACAACCAGGGAGAAAAACAGAAAAAGGCCTTCGCCACTAAAAAAAAACAGTTTTCTGATGGAATATTTTTTTCCAAAAACTCTGATCATAGACCAGCCATACAGATAGTGGGGCCGCTACAAAATGGGGTCCCTGTTTTGAGTTAGGTCTGCTCTTTTGAGCTATAGTAAGGATATTTCTTTTTATAATAGGAATATTTCCAGGGCGGGCTTTCAAAACAGTTAAAGACTATGCCCAGAATCTTATCTTCACCCACCTTGGCAATGGCCTCTTCTATCAAATCCTGACCGGAATAACCATAACGAACCACAAAAATCACTGCATCGACATTTTGAGAAAGGCTCGAGGTTTCAGCCGCCAGATTGACAGGAGGAGAATCCACGATAATAAAACGATCCGGATATCTCTCTCGCGCCTCTTCAAAGAGAAGTCTCATTTTATCAGAAGTCAGAAGTTCGGCAGGATTCCCAACAGAACGGCCGGCGGGAAGAACCGTCAGTTTCATCATGGGAGTCCTGATCAGGTATTTTGATAGAGGTTCATCTGTCTGGAGATATTCTGAAAGTCCTTCGGTCGGCTCAAACCCCAGCATTCGATGCGCAGATGCTTTTCTGATATCAGCGTCTATCAAAAGGGCATAAGGATCTACACCTTGAGCAATACTTACTGCCAGGTTACATGCCACCATGGTCTTGCCGGCCGCCTCCATGGCAGAGGTCACAAGTATCACCCTGCGATCTTTACCGTCCTGAGGATAAAGGATTTGGGACCGCAGCACCTTAAAGTGCTCCGCAGCAGGAGACCCGGGTTCATGAAACACTACCAGCTTAGGATCAACCGGACCCTGTGGGGCCTTTGATACAAATCCGGCCCCTTCCCCGGTCTGAATATCTGTCTTGGAAGCAATCGTATCCGGATAGACCGGTTTCGGACTTACCTCATGCTGAACTCGTGCCGGCTCTTTCCTTACCTTATCCAAGGCATCAGCAATCTTACCCATTTTTTCTGTGCCCTTTAAATATTCACTTTTTATTCTACGTATTCTACGTCATTATTCGTAATCAACTCATGTGCGGCCACAGGATTATCTTTGTCAAAAATATTGTCAATACTATTAGTTAGAATCCCATCGTTCATCTGGACGCCCCACCACAGAACGAGCAATCCCAACGATACAACTATAAACAATATAACTATAATCACCACAGCCTTGATGAATCTGCTGTATCTGCGGTAAAGTTGAATTGTTACACTCTCTGCTTCTTTCTTGTCCTTGCTGCCGGACAGCATGAGTTCGGCCGCACACTCCTCGATTACTTTATTGTCAATCCGTTTCAGCTCTTTAACATAACCGGTAAGAAGGGCACGGTCTGCCAGGATATTTGTTAACCTTGGAATGCCTCGGGTGTACCCATAAAGGCTTTGTATCGCAGACTCAGTGAATATACCCAGGTCTTTAGCCCCCGACCTGAGCAAACGGGTCTCTATATATTTAGCTGTCTCCTCGAGGGTCATGGAAGACAAATGATACCGCAAGGTTATGCGCTGTGTCAGCGGCCTCATCTCCGGACTGGAAAGTTTTTCATTAAGCTCAGGTTGCCCCACCAGAACAATATTTACCAGCTTGTGGCCGGCAGCCTCCAGATTGGAAAGCAGCCTTATCTCCTCCAATAGCTCGCAAGATAAAGCGTGGGCCTCGTCCACGATCAGCACAACGTTTTCGTCACTACTATAGGCCTTTTCTAAAAATTGTGTAAACTTAACAAGAAAGTGGGCCTTGTGTTCTATTGCACCCAATTTATATGCGTCTGTTAAGAGGTAAAAAAACTCCTCTCTTGTCAGGGTGGGGTTGGATATAAAGGCAACCCTCACTTTCTGTGGTACATCTGCAAGAAGGGCATGTATTAAGGTGGTCTTACCAGTACCTACCTCACCGGTTATTGCTACAAAGCCTTTTCTTTGAGCAACCCCATAGGTCAGATTAGCCAGTCCCTCACGGTGGACTTCGCTAAGATAAAGAAACCTAGGATCAGGAGAGATGGAAAAGGGCTGTTCGTTCAGTCCATAATAGCTGAGATACATAATTACACTGCACACAGACAGGCGAGGATATTTAAGTTACGCCGCAGACCGGATGTTTTCAGCAGAATCAAATACATAGAATTCAGAAAATTCATAAAAAAGCACCCGCGCCCATGAACCACAAAATAAGAAAGAGGACCATTACCGCTGCATAACCCGCGCCTGCACCTATACTTAAGTAGAGAACGTTCCGTCGTTTTCTCTGCTTCTCCGCGTCAGTCAAAAGAAGGGGCACACAAGCCAATACAGAGATATTTAACGCCTTTTTCACGTCGTCAGGATCATAAAATGCCTTGCTGAGATACTCCCGGCCCAAGGCCAAACCCAGCCCTGCGCCTAAAGCCAAAAGAAGGGTCATAGCCAAAACTTTTTTCACATCGGGCCTGAAAGAGGTTTCCGGTATTCTAGCTGGATCAATCACCCTGAACTGCTCCCCCTTTTGTCTCCTTTCCAGGGCCGCTGCCTGCTTTGCCTCTATCTTGCGAGTCAGTAAGCTTTCATAAGACAGCCTCAAGTTGTCATAGTCGCGCGTGAGGTCAACCAATTCCTGCTCCCTCTTGGGCGTGTTCTCAATACGCACCTGATACACGCTTATCTGTTTCCGGACCTTATCACTTGCTTCCCTTATGGCCTTAATGTCAAACTCCAAACCCTTTAGCTGGTACTTGAGCCCTATGATAATGGCATTCACCGGGCCTCCGGCATCAACCGAAGCTCCACTTTCCGTACTTACTTCCGCCCCCTCCTCATTTTCCGATGCCGAGTTCTGGGTACCCCGCTCTTTCTCAAGCTTGGCAATAAGTTTTTTGGTACTCACAACGTCAGGATAAGTATCTTTGTATCGGCCCCTAAGGGACTTGAGCCTTTCCCTCAGACCTTCCAGACTGGTTGGAGCCTGAGAGACCGCCTCCCCACGGGAACCGGCAAGATCAGCAACCACACTCAAGTTGCTCCTCTCTTCTGCGATTTGGCGCTGTAATAACAACTTCCTGTCTTCAGCACTCCTGATATTTTCCTGCAGGGTCTCAATTTCATCCTGAAGACGCTGGAGCATGGCCAGATTGCTCTCCCTCTGCTCAGGAAGCTCGCCCATATGCTCAATCTTATACTGTTTCAGATCCTCTTCCCGGTGTTTCAGCTCACGATAGACCTTTTCAAGCTCTTCGGACAGAAACTCTGCAGTACCCCTGGCCTGCGTCTCCCTTAACTTGAGATTTGCCTCAATAAATATGTTAGCCAGGGCATTGACGACCTTGGTAATAAGAATAGGATCCGCTCCCTCATAGGACAAAATAAATGCGTTTGTGCGGGCTGCCCTGGGATTGTCTATTTGGATCTTCTTTCTCATTTCCCCAACAACTGTCTCCATTGGTAAACGCTCCCTGGCGAGGGGGTAAAGGTTGAACTGCTCTATGATCCGCTCAAGGTTTGTCCGGCTGGTGACCTCTTGCCATATACCCCGAATGCGCTCATCAATATCTCCTGTAACTGTGGAACGTATATACGCCTCAGGGACCCGCTGCGGCACAACCACTATGGTAGTGCTTGTACTATAGATCTTTGCAGAGAAAAGGCAGTACAGCAAACCTGCCAACAGAAACGGGATCATACCGAAGATGATCTCCCACCTCCTTCGCAAAAGCAGGGAAAGGTATAGATAGATGTCGAAAGGCTTTTGCCCGCCCGGTCTAATCGCCATAGATCCTTACTCTTGAGCCTTTTGCAAAATTCGGATTTTTAGACATCTTCTCTGTCTTCACTCCCACCAGGACCTATCTCCATTCATAGGTACCTCTCAGTCTTAAGAGTATCAGGCTGTCCCGGAATTCATCCTCCTCATCAGAAGAGTATCTCTCCCTCTGGGTCAACTCAAAGGCACCGGTGAGCCAGTAAAATATCTCATAGGACGTGCCTACCGATGCTTCCCAGGTTTCATCTCTTGTGCCCCCTTCTGCCTCGGCCTTTTCATACATATACGAAGTTGATGCATATAGCTCGATCCTTGGGGATATACTGTAGGTGGGGGAAAGGGAAACACCCCGGTACTCTGTAAAACCCTCGGCATCGGCACCGGAATAATCTAACCTGTAGCCCCCTTCACCACTGAGAGTTATGGAGCCTCTGGAAAAACTGCGGACCAGGTCAAGACCATATGTTGAACCCATATCTGACCCAGAGTTCTTGGGATTATGGAAGAAGTACCCTAAAGAGGCGCTTAGAGAGTACGAAGGGCCAAAATCATGATCAAAACCCGCGGCTATGCTTTGCACACTATAATCATCTTCCTCTTCGGCCGAGGCCTTAGATGAAAACAACACGAGTCCATAGTCCAGGTGCAGCATAGTATGTTGAGACCGACGCCACTGATAGCCAAGGTTAAATTCAGTTGTTTCGTCGGACGGGTCGTCGTCTTTATAGTCTATACGACTCCAGGAATAGCCCAGGACGAGACCATGGGAACGGGTGAGCCAGTATTCAAGCTCCAGAGCAGGACCATATGCAACATCATCTTCAATATCCGGATCAGTGTTTTGCAAGCGGTTGTCAAGATACGAGACGGTCACCCTGTCCTCTGCGCCAAATTGATAAGTAAATCCCGTATCCACTGTGTTCCTGGAATACTCATTCCTGGTACGTCTCACTCCGGTATACTCCGGATCCTCTTCCAACGGTTCCTCAGACCTGTAATAGGTGTCCATTATGTGCCAGGATAGATTTCGGCTGAGCTGTTGATCCCAGCTTAATTCACCAGTGTGCCCGATATAGTTATTCTCACTATGACGCCTATAGTTATTCAGTGACATGGTATAGCTGGCCGCAAAGGTCCTGGTTGCACTGACGTCTTCCAGACGTAATTCAGGACTGAGTCTGGTAATAAAATCAGAGGTCTCGTTGTCAGAATCCAGGTCTATGTTGCTGTCATAGCTTTCCTCTAGCGCAAGCGATGGTAAAAAGCGCCACTCTGCCCATGAAGTAGCGGAAAACAAGACTGCAACCACAACTGAGATAAAAGCCCACCCCAAAAACCGGCAAGGACAAAAAACGAATGGTTTCATATCAACTTACCTCATAATATCGAAGCTAAGGAACAATGATAGTATCCCCTGGTTTTAGGACTATGTTTTTCTCCAGGTACTTACCTTTTGAAATATTCTTGTAATCAAATTTTATGCGTGATTGTTTTCCATTTTCATTGCGCAGAATAACAACATTCCCTTGATCTGCCCACTCTGCAAGCCCCCCTGCCAGGGACAGTGCCTGCAGGACTGTCAGATCCTGTTGTAGTGGATACCCTCCTGGCGACACGACCTGTCCCAATACAAATATATTCTTACTGTGTATTTCCTGGACAGCAACGGACACGGTAGGAGATTCCACGAACTTGTCCAAACCTTTCTCAATTTCGGCCTTTAGCTCCAGAGAAGTGAGTCCGGAGGCCTGCACATCATTCAATAGGGGCAGGGTTATCTTGCCATCAGGCCGCACCGGTATTGTGCGAGACAGGTCGGGTTCTCTCCAAACATGTATCTCAAGTATATCAGTGGGACCGATGATATACTCGTCCTCTACAGGGATCGTCTTTTGCTCGGTGTTCTTGCTAACATTTGTAGCTGAGCATCCCTGACAAAAGAAAACGCCGGCAACCAACAGGATTAGAATCGTCTCACTTCTTAACCTTTCCAAAACCCACTGAAAAAACGAACCTGTTTTCACCATCCTTTACTCCTTTCGCCCCTTAAGATATTCTTCCCACTCCATGGGCAACAGATATTTCTTGGTATTATTGCATACCTTACAAGCAGGCACCAGGTTGTTCTTAATGCTTCGCCCCCCACGAACCAGGGGAACCACATGATCCATCGTAAGATCAGACGGTCCCACCCGGCTCCCACAGTAGAAACAAACACCGTTAACACACTTCTGGTGCCACCATCTGCTGCGCCTGAGTTCTCTGGCCTTGGATTTCTCCCTCTTTATATCCTCTTCGGCCACAACTGCTGAAAAGAAAACTGTTTCTTTGACTTCCTTCATAATTTTACATAAAACGAATGCAAAACCTGTTTATATTTATTTTATCACACAACCTACAATATAAATACCTGTTTTCTTCAAAATAGGAAGGTATCTGGTGTTGCATTAACTTAATTATTACAAACGAGCGATCAATGTAAACAGGAATCATGGACAAGCAGGAATTAAAGCGGTTGGAGAAGACACTTTTTGCCATGCTGGGCCGGCAGCCGGATGCCTTTGGCATAGTATTGGATGAAGGCGGATGGGTTTTTATCAAAGAACTTCATCGGGCACTTATGAAAGAGGCGGGTTTTTCCCATATCACTCCGAGGGGCCTCACACAATTCTTCTCCCTCTACAGACCGGAAAAATTCGAATGGCAGGAAAATCATGTCAGGGTAAAACCGGAACTACAAAGCCCTGATCTTACCATATATAAGGAAGCTACGCCCCCGGAATTGCTTTTCGTAAGCATAAGACCAAAAGCCCACGCACACGTGATTGCCCGTGGACTATACCCAGGCAGTAACAAGAATTGGATTGTATTATCCACAGAAAAGGGGATGGCTTTAAAAATCGGAAGGCGCAGAGACAGAGACCCTGTTATAGCGGAGGTGATGGCCCTTAAGAGTAGTAAAGCAGGTGTAGTTTTCAGAAGGGCCGGCAAGGTTCTGTTCCTTGTTGAAGGCCTGGATCCTCAATGGATGAATATCCCACAGCTCCCCCCCGTTCGGGAGAAGGACAAACACAAAGAGCCTAAATCCAGCGAGGCCAAACCTGGCGGCAAAAAAACCCCAAAGGGCATTGCCCCGCGACTTGAGCAGATAGGGGCCTTTGTGCTCAGCGACACGCCTTCGCATATAGTGTCATCCGAGCTTGACAAAAGAAAGAAGAACAAATCCCGAGACCAAGATCCTGAATGGAAAAAGGCCAGACGCAGGAAAAAGAGGGCTGCAAAAAACAAAATGCCCACATGATATCGAAAATCTGTTATCTTCATCAAAGGGACTTGAAGTTAAATCCTTTCAATGGATGTTACGTACAAAATTAACCATATGATTATGTGTAATCGCCTTTCTTTCCTTTGCTTTTTGATTTTTGCCTCTATACTTTTGGCATCTCCTGTCTCCGCAATGATGTCTATTGAAGAAGAACAGGAGATGAGGGACAAATTGCTGCGCATGGTTGAGTCCCGGGTCCCGCTGATAAAGGATCCGGAAATTGTCGGATATGTGTCCGGTGTAGGCCAAAAGGTGCTCGACCAGGTTGACGGCAAATTTTTTGACTACGAGTTTTTCGTCATACAAGATGAGGGACTGAACGCCTTTGCCATGCCTGGAGGTCTTGTATTCGTACACACCGGTCTGCTTGAGGTCATAGATACTGAAAATGAACTGCTGTGCGTTCTGGCCCATGAGATAGGCCACGTTCAGGGAAGACATATAGCCAGGCGTATGGAGCGAATGCAGCGGATAAACATAGCCACTGCCGCCATAGCCATAGCCGGGCTTTTTCTGGGACAAGGACAGGTAGGTTCTGCCATATTCGCAACTTCGGGCGCACTAAATGCCTCTATAGCCCTTAAATATAGTCGTACAGACGAAGAAGAGGCAGACCGGAGGGCGTGTCAATGGATATGCAAGGCCGGATATGATCCCCGGGGGCTGCTTACTGTCTTAAAGAAGATGCAGAAATATCGCTGGCTCGGGACAAGCGCCATACCCAGTTACCTCTCTACCCACCCAGGAGCCAGCGAGAGGACGACCTATCTGGAGGATCTCTGGGACAGGGAGCGATGCGTACAAAAGTTCCCGGAGGACCCATTCAAGCTGAGAAAGATACAGGTGAAAACAAGGGTCTTAACTCATGACCCGGCAGTCATGATAAGACACTATAAACGGGAACTCCGTACCACTCCGGAAGACATGTTTCCCATCTATGGACTTGCTCTGTCGTTTCTTGCCGCCCGGGAATACGATAAGGCCCTGAAAGCATTTGATAATCTTGTATCTTCAACCCCGGGAAAACCCGAGTTTGAGGTGGACCGGGGAAGAGCCTACTTTACCGCGGGAAAATATCAAAAGGCCATCTCGATCATAGGGCCTTACAGCAAAAGACATCCCGGAGATTCAACCGCCAAGTTCTTTCTGGCCAGGGCGTATCTTGAGCAGGGAAAGCCGGCTGAAGCCCTTCCCATACTTAAAACCCTGAAACAATCCTGGCCTGATCCTCCAAGTATTTACTTGCAGCTGGGAAGGTGTTTCGCTGCTCTCGAAAAACAGGGGGAGGCCCACTACTATTTCTACCGTCACTATAAGGCTATAGGAAATCAGCAATCTGCCCAATATCACAAGAATAAGGCCCTGAAACTGCTTCCGCCGGGCAGCGAACTTTACAACGATCTTAAATGCGATAAAAATCAGGAAAACCCTAAACCATGAATTTATCTACTTCCTTTTCCATAAAATCCTTTTTATGCGTGGCTTGCCTGGTTGTGTTCGCAGATCAGGTTACCAAGGCCATGGTAGTCTCTAACCTCAATCTTTATGAAGTGCGGCCTGTTTTGCAGGGATTTTTTAATATTACTTACATAACCAACACAGGGGCTGCCTTTGGATTTATGGCAGGGGCGGATAAGTGGCGTCACATATTTTTCCAGGTGATAAGCGTTGTCGCCCTCGGTGGCCTCCTTTATCTTTATCGCAGCTCGCATAGTCGCAGCCATCCGCTTTTATGGGGGACCTCTCTGGTATTTGGCGGAGCACTAGGAAACCTGATAGACAGAATCCGCTATAGATCTGTTATTGACTTTTTGGACTTCTATGTAGGTTCATGCCACTGGCCGGCCTTTAACATCGCCGATTCCGCCATAACCGTTGGCGGAGTCCTCCTGGCATGGCATTTCTTCCACATTACCGAACAACAACCATGACAACCTATGGAACGAGGCACTTGGGGTTGAGATAATTGTCCCGGGGACATCCAGCCTCATCGGAAGAAGACATATGAAAAGAATCGAAAACTGCATTGCAGGCTGCAGCCCGGAATTGGCGAATATTTTGGAAATAGCAGCAAAAGCCTCCCTAAAAGCCGGAAAGATATTAAGGGAGTTATACGGCAAACCTCACCAGATAAGCCATAAGGGTGATATAGATCTGGTCACGGAAGCTGACATCTCCTCAGAGAATGCCATACTTGCAATATTGGACAAGGCCGGTCTCCACGCTGAAATCCTTGCTGAAGAATCACAGTCTATCTATAATGAAATCCCCACTGGTCCGGTCTGGATAATTGACCCTCTTGACGGCACAACTAATTTTGCCCATGGTTTTCCATGGTTTGCCGTATCCATTGCCTATGCCGACAAAGGGGGAAGTCTGGTAGGGGTTATATATTGTCCCATGCAGGACGAACTGTTTTGCGGATGCCTCGACAGTGGAGCCTGGCTCAACGGCAAGCCAATAAGGGTGTCAGGGATCCCGGTTTTAGATAAATCCCTCTTGGCAACAGGCTTTCCCTATGATGTCCGGAAAAGACACGCTAAAGTTATAGCCGCACTTGAGGCAGTTTTGATTAGGGTCCAGGGAGTCCGTAGGGCAGGGGCGGCTGCTCTGGATCTTGCTTATGTGGCTTGCGGCCGGCTTGACGGTTTCTGGGAAATTAAGCTCAAACCCTGGGATACGGCAGCGGGCCAACTCCTGCTGGAGGAAGCTGGAGGTAAAATATCAGACTTTCGGGGCAACAGCTATTCTCCGTTTATTCCGGAAATATTAGCAACCAACAGTCTGATCCATGAAGAGTTGCTATCTGTAATTAGGGACGTGTTGTAAAATATTTATTTTCAGAAAGGTATTGCATTCCAAAAAAGCGTAATTATATTAGCACTCGTCGTTAGCGAGTGCCAATAAAACAGGATGGCCATCCTTTTAAACCGCTAAGATAAAACCATATACGAGATACCCTTTAGGGACTCACATGAGTCGCTCGCCTTTTGGCCCAAGGCTTTCGGCTCGTTCTAATTTATTTATTCTGAATAATTTTATAGCAAAAAGGAGAAAAAATGCTATGACAATTCGTCCGTTACACGACCGAATTTTGGTAACACGCTTACAGGAAGAAGAGAAGAGCAAGGGGGGAATTATCATCCCAGACAGTGCAAAAGAAAAGCCCGCCGAGGGAAAAGTCATCTCTGCCGGAAACGGCAAGATCCTTGAAAACGGCGAGATCAGAGCCCTGGATGTAAAAGAGGGGGATCGCATCCTGTTTAGCAAATACTCCGGCACAGAGGTAAAAATCGACGGAGAAGAGTATCTGATAATGAGGGAAGACGACGTCCTTGGTATTATTGAAGACTAGTTAACCCATCAACATTTCGTCAGAAAATAAATAACGCTTACAATAACCGAACAACGGAGGTTAAGCAAACTATGTCAGCCAAAGAAATTAAGTACAACATAAAGGCCAGGGAGGCTATGTTAACAGGCATTGATTCCCTGTCCGATGCAGTCAAAGTAACCCTTGGTCCCAAGGGCCGCAATGTCATCATTGAAAAATCCTTTGGGTCTCCGGTCATCACAAAGGATGGCGTTACCGTGGCCAAGGAGATCGAGCTTGAGGACAAGTTCGAAAATATGGGTGCCCAGATGGTAAAGGAAGTGGCCTCCAAGACCAGTGATATTGCAGGCGACGGCACTACCACCGCAACCATACTTGCTCAGGCTATATATAAAGAGGGTTCAAGGCTTGTGGCTGCCGGAGTCAATCCCATGGCCCTTAAGAGGGGAATTGACAAGGCTGTTGAGGTCGTCGTAGACGGGCTCAGGAAAATGACCAAGCCCACCAAGGACCAGAAGGAGATTGCCCAGGTAGGTACGATATCCGCCAACAACGATCCCACCATTGGTAACATCATTGCCGAGGCCATGGACAAGGTCGGCAAAGAAGGAGTCATTACTGTAGAAGAGGCCAAGGCCATGGAGACCTCACTTGATGTGGTGGAAGGCATGCAGTTTGATCGCGGTTACTCCTCTCCTTATTTCTCAACAGACCCGGAAAAGATGGAGTGCGTGCTTGAGGATCCTTGTATCCTGATCCACGAGAAAAAGATCAGCAACATGAAAGACCTTCTGCCAATCCTTGAGCAAATCGCAAAGATGGGCAAACCCCTTATGATCATATCCGAGGATGTTGAGGGCGAAGCCCTGGCCACTTTAGTGGTAAACAAGCTCAGGGGGACCCTCCAGGCTTGCGCGGTAAAGGCCCCAGGTTTCGGAGACAGGCGCAAGGCCATGATGGAGGATATCGCCATTCTGACCGGTGGTGAGATGGTGGCAGAAGACCTGGGTATCAAGCTCGAAAACGTATCTATCAATGACCTCGGGACGGCAAAAAGAATTATAATTGACAAGGATAATACCACTATTATTGATGGTGCCGGTTCCAAGGAAAAGATCGAGGGCCGTGTAAGGCTAATCCGTGCACAAATCGATGAAACATCCTCTGACTACGACAGGGAGAAGCTGCAAGAGCGCCTTGCCAAACTCATCGGAGGAGTTGCGGTCATTAACGTTGGCGCAGCCACTGAAACCGAGATGAAAGAAAAAAAGGCCCGGGTGGAAGATGCTCTGAACGCCACAAGGGCTGCAGTAGAAGAGGGAATAATCCCTGGCGGTGGTACTGCCTACCTCCGTTGCCTGGTCGCACTGAACGATCTCAAAGTAGAGGACCACGACGAAGAGCACGGAATTAACATCATCAAAAGGGCCCTTGAAGAGCCTATGCGGCAGATTGCCTGCAATGCAGGCCATGAGGGTTCCGTTATTGTTGAACATGTAAAGTCCAAGAACGGAAATACTGGCTTTAACGCTGAAAAGGGTGAACATGAAGATCTTATGCAGGCAGGAATCATTGACCCGACAAAGGTCGCCCGCATAGCACTTCAAAATGCTGCCAGCGTCTCCGGTCTGCTTATTACAACAGAGGCCATGGTCGCCGAGGTTCCCAAGGATGAGCCGGCAATGATGGGTATGCCTCCAGGGGGCGGAATGCCCACAGGTGGTATGATGTAAGACAGATAAAAACGCTATAGCAAGATCCGTTTTCTTAGATCTTGCAAGATAAGGGCATAGAGGCCTCTCTGTTAAGTCAGAGAGGCCTTTTCTTTTTTGTAAGCGTTCACAGGGCACCGCATCTGCTTTGTTGTCGGACACTTGAAGTACAGGAAGTACGTCTGCGTATCCTCCGCCTCGCATCTGCAGCACCCTGTAAACGCTTACAGTTCGGTAGGTGCGGTAAAACGGGCGTTGTAATCCCGTGAATGGCTACTCTTTTTTAGTAGGCGTTCAGAGGTTCAGGGTTCACCGTTCAGGGTTATCTTTCTTATAACCGCAAGTCGATGTATATTCTTAAAAGCCTTTAAATCCCATAAATTTTGAGATAAAGCCCTTTTCAGCCGATCAGTTATTATATCGTGTTTGGCGTTCTTCACGACAAGTCAAAAAAGGTTTACACTTTGTTGATCTTATCTTTTGGCAGTAAAATTTGAAACTCGAAATTTGAAATTGGGGAAAACACAAAGGTGTAGATGTGTTACCTAATTTCTAATTTCAAATTTCCAGTTTCGACAGATGAAACTAATTGATCAGAAAGGACACGGTCGCTCATGCTTGCTATAGCGAAAAGTGGGGTTGTTGTTGGGATAGAGGCCTTTCCCATAGAAATTGAGATAGATGTTTCACCGGGACTTCCTTCTTTCAATATGGTTGGACTCCCTGAAGGGGCGGTTAAAGAAAGCAGGGAAAGGGTCAAAAGCGCTATTAAGAATTGCGGCTACCCGTTTCCTACCCAGAGGATTACAGTCAATCTCGCACCAGCAGACATGAAAAAGGAGGGATCGGCTCTGGATCTCCCCATAGCCTGCGCCATTCTGTGCGCCACAGAGATAATTCCACAGGAAGTACTCAGTAAATACTGCCTTGCGGGAGAACTATCCCTTGATGGCACATTGAAATCCACAAGGGGTATGCTTCCTCTTTCTCTCGCTGCCAGGGACTGGAACCTAAAGGGTTTCATAGTTCCCAAAGCAAATGCCCCAGAGGCCGCCGTAGTAAGAGAAACCGCAGTATTTCCGGTAGGTCATCTCTCTGAGGTGGTGGAGTTCCTCCTGGACAACATCAAGATCGAGCCCTTGCGAATTGATCTGAATGAACTATTCAAGGAGCGAAAATCCCTATATGGGGACTTTCAGGATGTAATCGGCCAGGAACATGCAAAAAGGGCCCTTGAGGTAGCCGCTGCAGGCGGTCACAACGTGCTTATGATAGGCCCACCCGGGTCCGGAAAAACCATGCTGGCCAAACGCATTCCCTCAATCCTTCCCTCTCTCACCTTTGAAGAAGCCCTTGAGACCACTACTATATACAGCGTAGCAGGACTTTTGCCTTCAGACGAACCCTTAATTACTTTAAGGCCTTTTTGCTCACCCCATCACACCATCTCGGATGCCGGTCTAATTGGCGGAGGAACTGTGCCAAGGCCGGGCCAGGTAAGCCTTGCCCACAACGGTGTGCTGTTCCTGGATGAGCTGCCGGAATTCAAAAAAAATGTCCTGGAAAGCCTCAGGCAACCCATTGAAGATGGAGTGGTGACCATTTCAAGGGCCGCTATTACACTCTCCTTTCCGGCAAGGTTTACCCTTGTGGCTGCCCAGAATCCCTGTCCTTGCGGGCATTTAGGAGATTCCAGAAACAAGTGCTCTTGCCTTCCAAGTCAGATAATTCGTTATCGTAACCGGATATCAGGTCCTTTGCTGGACCGTATAGACATACAAATCGAGGTTCCTGCCGTACCCTATTCGGAGCTCAGTCATGCAAGGCGGGGAGAAAGCTCGGCCATAATCAGAAAAAGGGTGATCAGGGCCAGAAAGATACAGGAACAACGATTCAAGGATCTTTCCATCCACTGCAATTCACAAATGTCTTCAAAAGAACTGAGGTTTTTCTGTAAATTGTCAGAAGAAAACAGGGCATTTCTGGAGGCCGTCGCAAACAAACTCGCCTTGAGCGCAAGGGCATTTCACAGGATAATAAAAATAGGAAGGACTATTGCGGATCTTGAGGAATCAACTACCGTAACCATGGCTCACCTGTCCGAGGCCGTACAATATAGAAGCCTTGATCGTGAGAGGATCTGAGTTTTTGTTTAACCTTACACAATGATATCTACTATGCATAACACAGTATATAGTGGATCGGTGGATCATATATCTACAACATATTGTATGGACTTTTTGCGTGTGTTCTTGTAGGAATTAAACCTTATAGATTTCGCAACATCCTTCACAATAATTAGTGTAATCTGCGAAATCTATGGATTAAAGAAATGTTCAAGCTTATACTTGTTGGTACAGTGCATCTTGATCCAGAAGGTAGTGGGGATCTCTATAAAATAATTGGAAATCTCAGGCCGAGTATTTTAACCGTAGAAATCAGCAGATTTTCCGTCAGATACCGATTATCTAACCAAGAAAGGTGGTTGCTTCGTCTCAGGGACCTAAAATATAAGCTCCCTGAAGAAAGAAGGTGCCACCCTGGACTCAAACTACTTAAACTCCAACTCCACATGCCCTTTGAATGGGAAGTGGCCCATAGATACGGTGAAGCGAATAACATTCCATGTCTTTCGATTGACAGCGGCAATCTCGCACGAAACGAATTACCTTTGTGGAAAAGTGAACTTCTTTCTAGAAAAAACCTGCTCAACATTACAGACGAACCGGATTTTGATCTGGATAACCACTTTAGAAAATGTCATTCCCTGGCAAAGAGTGCACTCAAGACACCAAACCATTTACCAAAACCCATGCACCACCTGTCCTGGCTCTCTGACAGGTTTTGGGAAAGAAGAGAAAAAACTCTTGCGTGCAGGATTAAAAGGATTCATGGAAACGGGTTGCTGAACTCCGGATCTTCTTCAAGAACAAGCACACATCATGTACACATTTGTGGTTGGATGCACTTAATGGCCGGGACTCTATGGAAAACCCTGGCTGACCTATTGTTGGAATTAACCCCTATACGGATGTTTTTAACCAGAAAGGAAAACGGTGAGCCAAACCACCTTATAATTTAATTTCACCCGCCACCACTAATTTTAGCTCTCTTTAGGCACTTATTAAGAAGGACTTTTTTATGTTAGAAATAAAATTCATTAGGGAAAACAGCGACTTGGTTGACAAAGCCATCAAGGCCCGAGACAACAATCTCGACCTTGAGTCTCTGCTTAAGGTAGACTCCGAAAGGAGAAAATTACTGCAAGAGGTAGAAGACCTTAGGAACCTCAGAAATCGGGTATCAGAGGAAATAGGGAGACAAAAAAAAGCAAAAAAAGATACTAAAGAACTTATAGCCCAAATGAAGGAAGTTGCTTCCAGAATCAAGGAACTAGACAACCTTCTTGGGGAAAAAGAGGCTTCTCTTAACGAACATCTTTTTTCAATGCCAAATATACCCCATCCTTCTGTGCCGGTTGGTAAGGATGAGACAGAAAATCCGGTCATAAGGACCTGGGGAGACATATTAGAGTTTGATTTCAAACCGGTTCCACACTGGGAGATAGGAGAAAGGCTGAATATTCTCGACTTTGAAAGGGCTGCAAAGATCGCAGGTGCAAGATTCGCGGTCTACCGAGGGTTGGGAGCAAAGCTCGAAAGGGCTTTAATTAATTTTATGTTGGATTTGCACCAGGATCTCCATGGCTACACAGAAATCCTTCCGCCCTTCATCGTGAACGAAAAGTCCCTCCTTAGCACAGGCCAACTACCAAAGTTTGCTGACGATCTGTTCAAACTGGAAAACTGGAACTACTATCTAATACCAACTGCGGAAGTACCCATTACCAACTTGCATCGTGACGAAATCCTCGACGAGGAGATGCTACCAATCCATTATATGGCCTACACGCCATGTTTTCGATCAGAGGCAGGATCATATGGTAAAGACACTAGGGGCATAGTGCGACAACACCAGTTCAACAAGGTAGAACTTGTTAAATTTTGCCAGCCGGAATATTCTTATGCTGAGTTGGAATCATTGCTTTTAGACGCTGAAGATGTTCTGAAAAAGCTTAACCTCCCATATAGGACTATTGAGTTATGTACTGGAGATCTTGGCTTTTCCGCTTCAAAAACCTATGACATAGAGGTGTGGCTCCCTGGGCAAAACAGGTTCTGTGAAATCTCTTCCTGTAGTAATTTTGAGTCCTTTCAGGCAAGGCGTGCAAATATACGTTATCGTCCCAAAGGACAGACAAAAACCCGTTTATTGCACACGTTAAATGGTTCCGGACTGGCAGTGGGACGTACTCTTGTTGCTATATTGGAAAACTACCAGCAGAAAGACGGTAGTGTTTTGGTTCCGGAGGCCTTGATCAAATATATGCGGGGTATTGGAAGAATTACGAGACAATAATAGTGGGCGTTAGCGCCTTGAAACTTGAAACATGAAATTTGTTTGAATACTGTTCACCGCAAAGACGATACTTGTCCAGCCGGTAACGGTCCGGCTGGATAAAAAGTATTTCTTGGCGTCCTTAGCGTCTTGAGCGAAGCGGGCGGTGAAAAAATACTCCCACTCTAATTTCAAATTTCTATTTTCTAATCAGAGAGAATTGTCTCTATCTGGACAAAGTGTTCCACGTGAAACATTGCT
>CBETWD010000021.1:0-22465 GCA_965539945.1 uncultured bacterium | reverse complement strand
GATTTGGTGATTTATATCTGACATATCCTTAAGACTTTGGCCTCTATTAAATTGAACTTAGCGCCCTTCGGGCGGACTTAGAAAATTTTGGACACAGATTTTCGCAGATATACACAGATAATATTATTGTTCATAAATTTAAAAATCTGTGTTCATCCGTGTCCAAAAAAGGAAATTCCTATACTATGAACTTAGCCAGCTTTGGCAGGACTTCTCTGACAGGATGAACAAGATTTACATGATTTTCATTTATCCTGATTATCCTGTTGATCCTGTCAAAAAATGGAAATTCCTATATTATGGACTTAGCGCCCTTCGGGCGGACTTCTCTGACAGGATCAACAGGATCAACAGGATTTCTTAATATTTTTTATCCTGACAATCCTGTTGATCCTGTCCAAAAATGGAAATTCCTATACTATCGAGTTAAAAAGAAAAATAATAGACGTGTTTGCATAAAATACAATAGATCGCTGCCTGAATATAATCCATCAGGCTACTAATCTCAAAACCACCGTTGGTTTATAATCAATCCATCGGACGCAGTAAACCGCGCTGCTGACCTCCAGCATTCAGTCACCCAATCTGTCCAGCGGGCTCTGGAGACTGGCAATATTGCCTTTGGTCGCCAGGTGTGATAGAAATTTTTCAATATGCTTCGCATCAAGTTTTCGGGGGTGAGTTTTGCCTCCGAAAAACGGAATATAGCGAGCTTGACAAGCTATTTATTGTAAGTACAATTGTACTACATGAAAATTGTAGCTGACACAAATACCTTTATAGCTGTAGCACTTGAGGAACCCGAGAAAAAGCAAATTATTCGGTTTACTGTTGGCAAAGAGTTGGTCGCGCCGGAAGTACTGCCTTACGAGATTGGTAACGCTTTAACAGCGATGGTCAAGAAACGAGCCTTGGATCCCAACGAGGTTATCTCAGCCTGGGATGCAGTGCAAACCATACCTGTGGAACTGCGTCGAATCGACATTCAAGCGGCTTTAGGGCTAGCGGTTCGGTTCAATATTTATGCATATGACGCATATTTCATTGAATGTGCTTTAAATTTACGCTGTCCGATGCTAACACTTGATCACCGGATGAAGATGGTTGCTATGGATGTCGGTATCAGGATTTTGGAGTAGATGATATGAAAGTTTATACATATTCAGTAGCAAGACAACGACTATCGGAAGTCCTTGATATCGCCCGCACGGAAGAAGTGATCATCAAAAGACGAGGAGTAGAAAACTTTTCTATTATCTTAAAAAAAACACCAAAGTCACCCTTTGATATCCGCGGTATCAAGACCAGAGCCACTACAAATGATATCCTTGATGCGGTGAGGGAATCTAGATCAAGAGCAGCCGAACAAGTCGCTCCAGCCGACCGCTAACCCGTGCTGCTAAATTTGGGAGTCTCTGCCCCACATATCGTTGAGTGCTGTTCCATAGTTCAGTGCTCCGCTTGGTGGTTTCAAATTAATTTGATCAAGAGAATACTCAGTCTATTACCTTCCAAATACTTTTCTGGAAAATTCATATGTCCCAAATTATCTTTATGCCCCCGATGGTATAAATTTTCAGATATTAAATTTCACAAGGCCAGAGGGAGGAATCCAAGTAAGTCGTACTTATTGATACGTCGTCGAGGATTCCGACCGATAACGCAGTGAAATTGGATATATGGAAATCTATAGCTCTTGGCTTTGTGATTGGTTTTATTTGTGGCTTAGTATCTAATTTTTATTTTCAGCTTCAACGAGACTTACTTGACTCATGAGCATCCTTTGTGCTACATCCAACATTATGAAAATGATGATTGTTCGTAGCAAAATATTTTGGCATACACGCCGCGCGCTGCCTCCTTTTTGGAAAAAAGGAGGCTTTTTTTTGGCATGAATCGCTTCACTGCCCGACACATATTAGGAATATCCACCCTCTCACCGGACGAAATCACTTTCATTCTGGATACTGCCGAGTCTCTCAAAGATATCCTTGAAAGACCCATTAAGAAAGTACCACCACTCCGCGGCAAAACAGTAGTTCATCTTTTCTTTGAACCGAGCACCCGGACTCGCCTCTCATTCGAGCTGGCAGCCAAGCGATTGAGCGCAGACACGGTGTCAATTTCAGCCAAGGCCAGCAGTGTTGTAAAAGGAGAAACCCTTATTGATACTGCACGAAACATCGAGGCAATGAAGCCTGATATCATAGTCATGCGTCACCCCCATTCAGGGACTCCTCACCTACTAACAAAAAATGTTAACTCAGCTGTAATCAACGCTGGAGATGGTACAAACGAGCATCCCTCCCAGGCCCTGTTGGACATTTTTACCGTAAGAGAACAACTGGGGCATATTGATAATTTAAAAATTGCCATACTGGGAGATATCCTTCACAGTAGAGTAGCTCACTCAGACATACTGGCATTTACAAAGATGGGCGCTGAGGTGGTTGTGTCAGGGCCTGCCACCATGCTTCCTTCACGTCAATCCAAAGTCCTCGGGGCAAAAGTGGTCCTGAAGATGGAAGAGGCTTTAGAGGATGCAGATGTAATAATAGTCCTCAGGATTCAAAAGGAACGTCAGGGACAAAGCCTTATTCCTTCTGTAAGAGAGTATTCGATGTTCTTCGGCCTCAACCCTGACAAGGTCAAGTTGGCCAAATCGGGGGCCTTGATCATGCATCCAGGACCTATCAATCGTGGAGTAGAGATGGCACCGGAGGTGGCAGATGGGCCATACTCCGTAATCCTGGATCAGGTGACAAATGGAGTAGCGATAAGAATGGCCCTGCTATCTCTGCTTCTTACAAAGGGTTCATAGGTTCAGGGTTCTGGGTTCTGGGTTCAGGGTTCTGGGTCCAAAGGTTAAAATCCTTCAGCCTTCAACCTTCACCTGGATAGTTACTCTGAATATAGAAGGCATGAGAATAGAGCAATCAACAATCAACAATCAACAATCCAACAAGGTGAACTCTGAACCTATGAACGCCTATCTATTTACAAACGCACGAATAATAGATCCATCCCAAAACAGGGATTTTACCGGTGACCTTCTGGTAAGAGACGGAATCATAGCGGCTGTTGGGGAATCCCTTGACGTTCCGCAAGATGCCGGGGTCCTTGACCTGAAGGGGAAATGGCTTGTGCCGGGGTTGTTGGATATGCATGTTCATCTGCGAGAGCCCGGGGAGGAATATAAGGAGACTATTAAATCCGGCACGGCTGCCGCTGTTGCCGGTGGTTTTACAGCAGTGGCGTGCATGCCCAATACCCAACCGGTCAATGATTCTGCAGGCATCACCAGATTCATACTGGAAAAGGCCCAAAGTTCCGCCAGGGCAAGGGTCTATCCGATCGCAGCCATCACATTGGGGCAAAAAGGGGAGCAGTTGACAGAATTCGGAGACCTCCTCAATGCCGGTGCAATAGCCTTCTCAGATGATGGCCTGCCTGTAAAAAATGCGGCAGTGATGCGCCAGGCCCTTGAATATGCCCAAAACTTTGATGCACTTATCATATCCCACTCAGAGGAACTTGACCTTTCCAGGGGAGGTGTAATGAATGAGGGCCGGGTATCTACTATTCTCGGTCTTAAGGGGATTCCTGCAGCAACTGAAGAAATTGCCGTATTCAGGGATGTAGCCCTGGCTGAGTTGACCGGGGGCCGTCTCCACATTGCCCATGTGAGCACAAAAGGTTCGGTTGAAATAGTCCGCCAGGCCAAGAGCAGGGGTGTACGGGTCACCGCAGAGACTGCGCCCCACTACTTCAGTCTCACAGAAGAAGCAGTATTTGGTTACAACACATTTGCCAAAATGAGTCCGCCCCTCCGCACCGAGGAGGACCGCCTGGCAGTTATTGAGGGCCTGAAAGACGGCGCTATAGATGCTATTGCCACGGACCACGCTCCCCATAGCGTACTTGAAAAGGAATGTGAGTTTCAAATGGCTGCAAACGGGATAATAGGCCTTGAAACCGCCATTCCTCTCTCGCTGAACCTTGTAAGAGACGGCTATATTTCAGCGTCTCAAATGATCAGATGTATGTCCATTTCTCCCACCAAGATTCTGGGTGTGCCGGAAGGAAGTCTGAAGGATGGAAATTCCGCAGATATATGTATCATAGATCCGGAGGCAGTTTTTACCTTAACCCGCGAGTCTCTTCACTCCTTGAGTTACAACAGCCCATTTCTGGGAAAAGATCTCCAAGGTAAAGCCATTCTCACTCTTGTTGACGGCCGCCCGGTATTCGACCCCACAGGACTGCTTCCTTGAATCCGGCCTGATCACACTCAATACTGCACTACACCTGCGTCGTGTAATACGATCACATTCAACATCTTTCTCAATTCTGTCGATAAGTACTGCGAAGGGCAATTGTTCACCCCCATCTAGCAGTCGGCCAAGGTGTGTGAATGGTCACGCCGGAGGTGTTTATATGAGCTTAGAGCATCCTGAAAATCTTTTCACAGAGGCAACGGATAGCCCAGGTGCTGCCGGACCCAAAATCCTGATAGTTGATGACGACCAAAGCCTCAGGGAATTTCTGGAGATACTCCTTGCCAAGGAAGGCTACGGTGTATATTCCGCACCCAGTGGGCAAAAGGCCCTTCGACTCATGGACAGGAAAAATGTATCCCTGGTCATAAGTGACGTGAGGATGCCGGGCATAGATGGGATGACTTTACTGAAAGAAATCAAGGCCAAGCACGCAGATGTCCCTGTAATACTGATTACTGCCTTTGCATCCTTGGACACCGCAATGGCGGCAATGAAAGAAGGGGCATGGGACTATCTTACCAAGCCCTTTCGGATAGAAGAAATCAGGGAGGTTGTGGGAAAAGCCCTTGAAACAAGACCAAAGGCCCAGTCCTTGATCAGAGATACTGCTGACAAGATTTATAGGCTTGACAATATGTTGACCAAAAGCCCGGTCATGCTCAAAATATTCCAGCTAATACCCAGGATAGCATCCAGTCCTTCCAGTGTGCTCATATCCGGTGAAAGCGGCACAGGGAAAGAACTTGCTGCACGAGCCATTCATAACCTCGGGGTCCGCACGGACAAACCCTTTGTAGTTATTAACTGCGGCGGCATCCCGGAGAACCTCCTTGAAAGCGAGTTGTTCGGCCACAGCAAAGGGGCCTTTACAGGTGCTGATCGTGAGAAACAAGGTCTCTTTGCTATGGCCGATCAAGGCACCATCTTTCTTGATGAAATCGGAGAACTGCCCATGACCCTCCAGGTCAAACTGTTGAGAGTCGTGCAACAGAAGTCCTTTACATCTCTTGGCGACACCAAGGAGATCAAGGTAGATGTGAGGATATTGGCAGCCACTAACCGTGACCTGGAAAAGGAGGTAATAGCCGGACGATTCAGGGAAGACCTGTACTACAGGCTCAACGTGATTCAAATTCGTATGCCGCCATTAAGAGAACGTCCTGAAGACATACCCCTCATGGTCCAGTACTTTCTGGACAAGTATTCCAAAGAACAAAATAAGGCCGTACAGGGCATATCCAGCTTTGCCATGGAGGCATTGCAGAAATACTCGTTCCCTGGAAACGTGAGAGAGCTGGAAAATATCATCGAAAGGAGTGTGGCCCTTGCCACCTCAAATCTTCTGCTTCCTGAAAGCCTGTCTCTGGCTGAGTTCAAGCAGCAAAAAACCGCTGAATCCAGCCCCTTTTCTTACGAGCCTTGCCTGGGACCTGAAGGTTTAGACCTTGAGCAGTTTCTCAGCCATATAGAAAAAATTCTCCTTAAAAAGGCGCTTGAGAGGACAAACGGGGTAAAGACCGAAGCTGCCGGCATCCTTGGCCTTAACTTCAGGTCCTTTAGATATCGTCTATCAAAGTATGCCCTCTAAGAACTCAAATGGCCGCCTGTTTTATGGTATAACTGCAGGTCGCCTAACTATCCTGGTCCTGTTGCTCTGCAGCACCTATCTCCTATCCAGATATTTTGCCGATGCTTTTGGCAAAGTAACCAAGCTGTCTCTGATCCTGGGAGGGGCATTTCTTCTCACTGCCGTTTATATCGTATGGTATAAAAAGAGGGGCCTGAATAAATGGCTCCTCTATATCCAGACGACATTAGATGTCATCCTGGTGAATCTTGCCGTATTTTGGACCGGTGGGCCTGAAAGCCCGCTTGTATTTCTATATCCGGTTGCCATTCTCACAGCATGTATTCTTGGTAGTCAAAAGGAAGGCGCTGCCTCAACCTTCCTGTGCACCATCAGCTATGCCGCCATTTTCTGGCTCTGCGAAATACCGGAAGACAAATTAAATGATGCCATATACATCTTCTTTATCAACATAGCGGCCTTTAATATCATTGCATCTTTGGGAATTGTCCTTGCAAAACGTCTTCATTACACAGAAAAGAGGCTGTCAGACACCAAGGTGGATCTGCGCCGTATGGAGGAAATCCATCGCCATCTTGCAGACAGCATCCAGTCAGGTCTGATCACAGTAGATGAAAAAGGAAATATCACCTTCTTTAACCAGGCGGCTGTTGAGATCCTCGGTCAAAGAATCATTAACGGATACGGACAGCCGCTACAAGAACTCTGGCCAACCGGGACACAGCTACTGGAGAAATTCAGGGGCGGCGGAAAAGGAGAACGGCAGGAAGTGAGCCATACAGATCCCCACGGCTCACCCGGATTCCTCGGGATATCCACTTTTTTGTTAAAAGGCCACCAGGAGCAACACCTTGGATACGGAATAATCTTTCAAGACATTACAGAGATAAAGGCAAGGGAAGAGCGCCTTCAGCGCATGGATCGTCTTGCTGCTCTGGGTGAGATGGCAGCAGGACTTGCCCATGAGATAAGAAATCCCCTGGCATCCCTGTCCGGGGCAGCTCAGTTTCTGGAAGAGTCAGCACTGTTGCAGCCTGAAGAAAGAAGACTACTGCAGATTATTAGTAAAGAGAGCGACCGTCTGAATGATATTACAAAATCTTTTCTTCTTTATGCCAAACCAGAGGAAAAAAAGATTCAAAACATATCACTACTTGAAGAAATAGAGTCGATTCTGTCCCTGATGAAACAAAGAAAAAAACTCCCGGAAGCTGATGTCAAAACAGATGTCCCTGCTGATCTCCATTTCGAAGTAGACCCGTCTCAATTCAAACAGGTCCTTCTGAACCTCTTGCTGAATGCCTATCAGGCCCTGCCGCATGAAGACGGAAGAATATCAATCAAGGGAACGACAAAAGGAGGAGATCACCTGGTTCTTAAAATCTCAGACAACGGAACCGGCATAAGGCCTGAGGATCTCTCAAAGGTGTTCAATCCTTTCTTCTCCACCCGGCCGGACGGAACAGGATTAGGCCTGGCAATAGCCCATAGGCTCGTTCATGAATGGAATGGTGATATTACGGTAAATTCTGAACAGGGCAAGGGCTCTACCTTTACTCTGCATCTTCCTAAACGTATGAAGGGTGTTGAAAACTAGTAACCGTTCACGGGTTCAAAGGTTCAAAGGTTAAGAGGTTCAGGGTTTACCGAAAATTTGAACCGTTGATTCGTGAGTTCTTCCTGCCCACTCGCCAAGCTTGCGAGGCAGGCGGGAATGGAGAAGGCATGAGAATAGAACAATAGAGCAATGATCAATCAACAATCCAATGAAGTAACCCTGAACGGTGAACCCTGAACCCGTGAACGGTTACAAAAACTAAATGGATATGCAGGCCGGCCAGGAGCCGGCCTGCAGGTATCCTGTAAACGCTTACAGGTTATTTCCTCCAGATCCACTCGGTCTTGAGGTCTATCTTCTTTTCCTCACTGAAAAACAGAACATTCCAATCATCATCAGACCTGCCAAAGGGCACATACCACAGCTTGACTTCCACTAAAAGCTCATCTGCAGTGAGTTCCCTGGTCTTCTTACCGTCTTTTTCTACATCAGCATATGGGAACGGTATCTCGAAGACCGCCTTTGTCATCTTTAGAGGCGGCAGGCAGGTGTCTCTGAGCAAACCGCACTTCTCATAGGGCCCTCTTCCCATCTCTGCCCCTCTACCGAAGCGTGCGGGGTAAGGCATGTAGATAACTTGATCATTATAGACTTGTTTCCCATCCATTGTCTTCGCGGTCACATCCAGGACCAGCCGGTTGGGAGTAGGTCACCCATCTGGTATGGCGTGCCCGCACTTGTTGAACATCTCCACTTTGATCACGCCAAGCGGGATGATGCCTTCGGCCTTGTTCTTACGCCAGAAGTGGGCCATAGCATCAACCTCAATGTCCAGGGCCATCTTGATCATGGTCTCATCCCGGTAGGCTTGCATGTCGTGGCCCAGACCGCACTTGGCCATGTGGCATTCCTGACAGCTATCATGCCCACCTTCGGGAATATAGGTGAAAAGATAGGTGCCATACAACGTGGCACACTGGGAGGGTTGATCCAGCTCAAAGTTCGGCCCTTCACCGTGGCACTGACCACAGAATATGGACTCACTCATGGCCGGGGCCTTTGCCATTTTGGGATAGGCAGGATCGTCGTGTTCCCCTTCTAGAGCACCATAAACAGTATCCGGCTGCGGATAGCCATCCTGCCATTTGTGGATAATGGCTAGTTTGTTGTGACACACCATACAGCCGATGTTGAGGCTACCAATCTTCTCTTCCAATTCATCAATCAGGTCATCATCATCATCGGCATATGCCTTTTGCCAGTCTCTGATGGTCTTGACGATCTCCCGAGCAACATCATCCGTTGCCTCATCCAGTTGAGGCAGATGGCACTTGGCGCAGAACATGAGATGCTCTACTGTTATGTCCTTGTCCTCTTTGACTCCTGAATAGGGGAACAACTTCAGGCCTTTGTCTATAGAAGTGAGTATCGTTGGGGCCGTCCTGAGTGTAACCCCCAAAATTGAAACGGCATGAACGGAATTTTCCCATTGTTCATATGCCTCTTCATGACACTCCTGGCAAGAACTCGAATCATAGCGAGCAGCTAACTCCGCGATGGTCTTGGCCTTGGGGACCTCCGCAGGCTGTGTGCCACAAAGTCCATAAGAGGACCAGAGACAGCTCACCAAAAACAAAAATGTTACAATCCTCAAAACTCCCATAAATACCTCCTTTCTGTTATTAACGGATTGGATAAATTATGCAGTGAAACTTGAAATTGGGAAAAATACAATGATATAGATGCGTTACCTAATTTCAAATTTCGAATTTCCAGTTTCGACATCGGCATTCAATTCAATAATACACATTTTTTCGAAAAAAGTATAAACTGTGCAGCTATTCCATTTATCAATACATAGAGCCTGTTAAATAGACAGACACTATCATAACTCAAAAGAGACGTCAAAAAAAATGTGTCAGGCCTAATTACACTGCAAAAAGTCCTTGAAATAGGATTTCGCTCAAAAAATACCCAACATGTACCCCCTTTATAGATAATGTTAAATGCTGAATTTTGAATTAAGGTATATGTCTTTTAAATCTTCTTCCACAATTCAACATTCAACATTTAGAATTCAAAATTGTGTCTGAACGGCCTTTTCGTTCAGACACTAACTAAGCAATATGGCTGAAAAACCAGTAAAAACACCCTCAAAAACAAGAAAATGGCTCTGGATTCTTGGTATTTTTTTTCTTTCAGCAGCGATGCTGTTAGGTTCGCTTTATACATGTCTTCCATTGCTTATAAAAAAATTGGCGCCAATTATTGCGAGATCCGAAGGATATGCGGTGAGCCTAAACGAAGTCAGAACGAGTTATGGTTTTATCACTCTTGAAAAAATCCGAATCAGCCACAAAGAAATCAGGGGAGAGGTCCAAAGAATATCCATTGAATATTCCCTCTGGCCCTTTGGCCTCAAGGAGATCAAGCTGGAGAAGCCAGACTTTAAAGTCACTCCAGGTACTTCAACCAGCAGCGACTTCAGGTTTAACAGGACCTTGGTGTGGCTGTTGGGAAAGGTCTTAATTGAAAATGGAGAGATAGAGCTAAAGACTGCATCTCTTGTGACAAACCTCAGTGCCCTTTCAATAGCCAGAAACGAACTTCCGTCTTTAGTGCAGAAACCAAATGACCTATCATCTGCTTCTGCCCTGTCAAGCCGCATATCAGTGGTGACTCCGGAAATCCAGGCTGAGGGTGACCTGAAAGGCATGTTGGACTGGAATTCCACACGATTTCATCTTATGTCAAAAGGGGAAATAATAGTCAATAAATCACAGGACAGGACAGCCTATGACCTCAAGACTTCCGGCAGGATTGAGCCCCAAATGGACGGACTGAGTGCCGAAGCTGATCTTGCGGTTCATGACCTTTGCTCAATCTTTCCTTCCCCTTCAGGGGAAAAGACCAAAAATGACTCGACCCGCGATATCAGCCAACCTTGTTCTGTAAGCATATCAGCGAGCATTAGATACCTCCTGGACAAAGACCTGAAGGTGTCAGGCAAATTGGCCCTTAAGGACACGAGATTGTCTTCAATCTTAGGCATCCCCACGATCCGGGGCACCTGGCAAATGAAGGCGTCTCCGGATCTAAAAAACGGCTTCATTGACGCCGGCTTTGCACTTCAAGAATTGCCTGTTTCCATTAAGCTTTCCTGGCCTGGTGAAAACGGCAATCAATGGGAAGCTATTGCCGGGATCTCGATCACCAACTATGACTTTTCCAGTCTCAAAGGCTCCCTCCTGTCCGGTCTTGGGGATATCATTGCCGACGTATTTGTCACACCTGATTCGTGGCAGGTATCTACGAGCCTTGACGTAAAGGATCTGTCCTGGGCCAGAGACGAAAACCATGCCTTTGAAGGGATCTCCTCAAAGATCGAGTTCCTTGCAAATTATGATGGATTTCTCAAATGCGTATCCTGGAGGACCAACTTAGAATGGAATAAAGGGGCAGCACTTGTATATCCATGGTTTCTGGATCTCTCTCAACTCGCCGGTAGTATCAAAACAATGGGGACTCTGGATAAAAAGAAACTGCTTTTCAACAAAATCGCTGTATCCGGACCGTTTGAACTTATGGCCAAAGAGGTCTCCCTTGATTACAGCCTTAATGACAATGCTGCAAAGCTTTCTCAATGGAAAATGCCCAAGATTCAGTTTCTTAAGGCCAACGGCAGGTTAAAGATTCCATATGAAGTATTCCTCCAGGAACCGTTCTCTGTGAATTACGGCTTTTTGAACGATCTGATGCCAAAGGGCACCTGGCTGGTTGAGGTGGAGCAAGGCGGCTTACGCACCGGAATAAAAACAGACCTCTTTTTTTCAGGACATGATGTCATCCGGGGAATGGATCTTGATCTTGCCTATCCAATAGATACGGATAAATGCCGCCCCGGCCTTATCAAGTGTGACAGACTGACCTGGCCTCCACTGGATTTAGAAAAGACAAAGATCCCCTTGACTATCTGCAAAAACAATCTTGGTTGCGGACCAATCAAAATTCCTATTGCACAAGGAGAGATCTCCCTCAAACAGATCTCCTGGGATTGGCCGGCATCAAGCTTGAAGCTAAAGGAACTCAGGCTCATTGGTGTTGACCTGAGGACACTCTGGCCGGAACTACCTCTCCAGGTTGATATTGAGGCTGATCTCGATCAGGGTATATGGAAAGATCCAAGGTTCAACTTTAACGGCGATATATTAGTCAACACGGCCGGGGGCAAAATCAGGTTTCAGAACCTCTGGGTAGAGCCTCTTGCCCCAATGCCCCGTTTTGGTGCTGATGTGGTCTTTCATGACCTGGATCTTGCGCAACTGAGTGATGCCGCGCACTTCGGACGAATAACCGGAAAACTGACAGGATACATTGATGACCTCATCATGAGTGGTAGTCAGCCTGAGTCCTTTAAATTAGTGATGGAGAATGATCCCAGCGCCCCTGGTCCTAAAAAGATCAGCCTTGAAGCAGTTGAAAAGATCTCAGTCCTGGGTGGAGGCGGATCGATCCCTTTTTTCGGACGAATGTTCAAGGAATTCCCCTACCGCCGGATAGGCATGTCGTGTAATCTGAAAAATGACCTGTTCACACTCCACGGCTTGATAAAAAAAGACGGGCAGGAATACCTGGTGAAAAGGGGTTTTATCAGAGGGGTAGATGTCATAAACAGAAATCCTGATGGCAAGATCTCTTTCAAAGACATGCTGGATAGATTAAAAAGGATTACCCGTACAGAACAAGAGTAAGCTGGGTTCTGGGTTCAAGGTTCTGGGTTCACAGGTTCACGGTTAGAGAGCGATGAAAACTGAACGAGGGGAGCATATGTCATACCCCCCTAAATTTAAAAATATCAACGCATTGCAGTTGGCCTGAGAGGTGTTGGAAGAACAATCAACAATCATCAATCCAACAAGGTAACCCTGAACCTATGAACCCTGAACGGTGAACCCTTACAAGTGAGGTAAACAAATGCCTAAAATTAATCTGAAACTTGCTTTCATGTTGTCTGTAATAGTCTTTACTGCCTGTGTAACTGTAAATATCTATTTTCCAGCCGCAGAGGTAAGACAGGCTGCAGAGGAAATTGCAAAGGATGTGAGGGGCTATGAGTCAGGTCAAGATCCGGCAGATACAGGCGCCGGAGAGCCGCAGTCTTTTCTGAACTTGATAGGTACGGCTTATGCCCAACAGGAACTTGCCATATCAAATGCCACAATCAGACAAATAAAGGCAAAGATGAAGGCGCGATATACTCAGTTGGCGCCGTTTCTTAAACAGGGTGTTATAGGCGAGTCTGCAAAGGGCCTGCTGGTAATAAGGGATACAGGTTCCATCAATCTGAAAGCCCGGGCGGAAGTCAAGCGCCTGGTCAGTGCTGAAAACTCAGACAGAACCGCCCTGTACAGCGCCGTCTCAAAGGCCCTTAACGTACCTGGTTCAGAGCTTGCGAGGGTCTGGGAGATCTTTGCAAAAGAATGGCAAAAGACAGCACCTGAAGGGACCTGGATAGAGCCTGAAAACGGGAAGTGGAATCAGAGATAAAAGCCTGTCCGGTTCGGGGCGTACTGTAGGACAGAATGCGTTCATTACCTTTTTGGTTATCCCTTATTGTCCTTGTCGCGGCGATTGCATCAGTGATCGTGGAACCGCCGTTTGTGGCGGGTCTCCGCAATGCGTCCTTTAACACCTTTCAGCGGTGGAGACCCAGGAAGTACCGGCCGGCACCGGTTCGCATTGTCGATATCAATGAAAAAAGCCTGGAAAAATATGGACAATGGCCATGGCCAAGGAGCAGGATGGCAGTTCTTGTTGAGCATCTCAGGGGCTTCGGAGCGGCAGTCATAGTCTTAGACATGGTCTTTGCAGAGCCTGATCGTACTTCTCCGTCCTTTCTCGCCCATTACTGGCCTGATGATCCGGTAGTTTCTGATCTGGTAAGGAGATTGCCTGACCATGATCAGGTCTTTGCATCCGCCATCGGCAAAGGCTCAGTGGTGACAGGCTTTTCTTTTGAGTCAAAGGCCTCATCAGACCGTCGCCCTGCTCTAAAGGCACGCTTCATCATTGCCGGAGATGACCCCAAACAGTTCCTGACCACCTTCAGGGGCGCTGTTACTACGCTACCGGCCTTTGAGAAGGCTGCCGACGGAAACGGCGCCTTTAACTTCATGCCTGATTATGACGGGGTGATCCGGCATATCCCCCTTTTGTTTAGAATGAATAACGATCTTTATCCGTCCCTCTCTGCAGAGGCGCTACGCGTTGCCCAAGGAGCAAAGAACTTCATAGTCAAATCCTCCGGGGCCAGCGGCGAAGGGCGGTTCGGCGGCCATACTGGAATAGTCAGTGTCCGTATCGGCAGCCTCCCGGTCGCAACCGATGCCAAGGGAGAAATCTGGCTCCATTTCTCCAGGTCCCGGCCTGAACGATACGTCCCGGCCTGGAAAGTCCTGGAAGGCGCTGTGGAGCCTGCGCTGCTGGCAGGGCATATAGTCTTTATAGGTACATCCGCCAAGGGTCTCCAGGATCTCCGTTTCAGTCCTCTGGGCTGTGTCATCCCAGGAGTTGAGGTCCAGGCCCAGCTTGTTGAACAAATTATCCAGAAAACGTACTTGACCCGCCCGGACTGGACAAGGGCGGCCATGATCCTCTATCTGATTATGATGTGGGGCGCCCTTGTTACCATGGCATCAAGGGTTAATATCCTGTGGTCGGTTGCCATTGGCATTGTTGCCCTTGGGACAGCGTTCTTAGCATCATGGTATGCATTTACCGAAGCCAAACTGTTCTTTGATCCCTTTTTCCCATCACTGGCCTTTGGAATGATGTTTCTGGCGTGGTCGATCCCGCGCCATCTCCTGACAGAGCGTGAACGGCGCTGGATCCGAAATGCCTTCTCCACCTATATTTCCCCTAACTTGGTACGCCATCTTATAGATAATCCCGGCCAACTGGAACTCGGCGGAGAAAATAGGGAATGCACATTTGTCCTCACCGATTTGGCCGGATTCACGTCATTTATGGAAAAATCCAATCCATCAGACGTCATGGCCTTGCTTAATACTTACCTTGATGAAATGATCAAGATAGCTTTTCGCCATGACGGCACCCTGGACAGGATTATGGGAGATTCCGTCTCTGTCATGTTCTCTGCGCCTGTTACTCAGCCTGATCATGCTGCCCGCGGGGTGGCCTGCGCCCTGGAGATGGATGCCTTTGCGCGTGATTTTGCAAAGGCCAGGCAGGCGGAAGGTATTGATTTTGGAAGGACCCGAATCGGAGTTCATACAGGTGTTGTTCTGGTTGGGAACTTTGGGGGCAAAAGCCTGTTCGACTACCGCGCCCTTGGGGATCCTATTAACACGGCTGCCCGATTGGAAAGCGTTAATAGGTATTTAGGCACCAGTGTTTGTATCAGCAAGGCAACAGTGGCCGGATGTCCCGGCTTTATCGGCCGGCCGGTAGGCATACTTGTGCTGAAGGGAAAATCTCAGGGCATTGAAGCGTTTGAACCCCTTTCAGAAAAAGAGGCCGAATCCTCTGCCACCCTCAAATATATGGAGGCATTTCGCTTATTAAAGAACGATGATCCGGGTACCCGGGATGCCTTTGTTGCCCTTGCCAAGGATTTCCCTGATGACCCTCTGGCCTCCTTCCATTTAAAACGTTTAGAAAATGGGCAAACCGGCGTGATCGTTGTCTTGAGCGAAAAATAAGAAAAGTACGGAAAAGCGCTGGGAGAATTCCCACGGATTGCACGGCTGTTCTTAACGAACAGTGACCTCGACGCGGCGATTCCTGGGTTCGTAAACGCCGTCTGCTGTTTTCACAAGCGGGTTGTTTTCTCCGTGGGATGTCACTTCAATGGCGTTTGGATCAATCCCTGCCTTTGCAAGGATGTTCCGGACGGTCTTGGCACGCTTGAGGGCAAGGCCATAGTTATACTGTTCTTCGCCGGGTCGGTCCGTATGACCAATGGTCGATATAATGGGTGTCTTACGTTGCGAAATGGCCGAAAGAATTTCCGGGATCTGCTTTTTTGAAAACGGTGTTAATTTTGTCTTGTTTAACACGAAGTAGAGGGTAAAAGAGATGGGTGGTTCCGGTGTCGCATCAAGCGCCTTTCCGAAAACTTCCGGGATCTTCTCGTCCTTCATTGGGAAAGGTTTACCTGGAGATTTTTCTTTATCGTCCACACCTACGGCGAAATTCGCCTGATCGAGCACTCGTGTTCCTGACGGATTTGTAATAGTGACTGCTCCGGTAGTCTTGTCCAGGTCTTCAAGAAGAACTACATAGTTCTTCGGCATGCCGCATCCTGCCACCAGAACGAGTAAAGACAACATCAAAACCAGAAGCAGGCCTTGAGTCCTGAATTTCATTGTTGATTCTCCTCAATCTTAACAAGAAACCGTGTCCCCCTAATCCCAATAGTTCCCACGGGCGTCTTGACCGATACAGACTCGGGTGAAAGTTTGGCAATAGTGCCTGAGACAAAATGAAGGGTCCCGCGCATCATTCTGGAACCAAATGAAAGGGCGTTGTCCTTCGGTTGATACACGAACTCGTCTACCACGAATTCGGTATCAGGTCCGATGGAAATCATGGTATTGTCCATAAAGGTAACCCCCATCGCCCCTGTCTTGCCTGTTGTGAGGAGGTCGTCCATAAATATGGAGTAACCGATGCTGGCAGTACGGCGCAATCCATGTCTGACAACAAACGCCGGCTTCTCGACTTTTTTTACATAACCGATCGCCGCTTCCTCGGCCAGAGAGACACCACTGCCGGCAACCATGACGGTAGCGAGGAAACATAGGACAATAATAAAAATACCGACTCTCACGGGTCGAAACCTCCTAAACTTGACAATCCCCTTTCTCCGATATATCTGTTACAAAAATTTTTATCAGCACGGAGTTGGCCTGTCAAGGAAACTTGTGACCAGTTTGCGGTTCTCCGGGACAAGTGGCATAGACGAGCATCCCCATGAAAAAACCCAATCTGCGGCGTACAATAAATTTTGAATGTTGAATTTTGAATGTTGAATTAAGGTAAAAGTATATGTCTTTTAAATGTCCTTCCACAATTCAGCATTCAACATTCAAAATTCAACATTGCCTATAATCAGATCTATGAACCGGATGTGGGTGTGTTGTTTTACTGCTTCTGAGCACAGGAATGACAGAACAGCCGAATCTGGGAATCTTCTATACTGGGATGCACGCTTCGTGTCGTCTTATAGCAACGCTCACACACCAGAGGATCAAGACGGCGAGACAGCGGATTCCAGATGAGGTGGATGGTGCGGGTGTGTTTACGGAAACGGACTTCGACCATAACATAGACAACATCCACGAGAAACCGAAGGGCGGCACATGGCTTTAAACGGACCTGTATCTTGTATTTTTGTTGCAGATCCTCGATTTTTTGAGCCATTTCCCTGGGTAGGTCCTCTATTTTGGCGACTCTTTCCTGACGCTGCGCCTCACTGAGATTGTGACGGGAAAGGCTTGCTTCCATCTCTTTTCTCAAGGCTTCATAATATTCTCTTGTATTTTTCACATCACGGCGGAGTCGCCGTCGCATACTGTTGATAAAGTCGATCAGTTTTTCTTCCGCAAAGACCCTGGCCTTTTGCATGGCGTTAGCGATCGCCCTTTCAAGATGGATGGGAAAATGTGGGGGGACTTTCCCTGGGGTGTAGATTTCAGAGCTGAACTTTGGCCACAACGTCTCCAGGTCCTCAATGATTGCACCGGTACTTTCATACGTTCCTACTTCAACCAGCCCTTCTTTCCGTTCGTCACTCAACGCAACATACCGGCAGGTTAAGACCATATAAGAAGTACGGGCTTCTGCACGACTCGTCACTCGGGCTTGCCCGTTTATGAAAACAATGTCTTGCCCGATGAGCTGCTCAAAGCCTGCCTTTTTCAGATATGGCACCTCGATTCGCCCGAAAACCAAGGGAATTTCTTCTGTAGCCACACGGATGAGCCTGTCCAGAACAGGGCTGCCGTAAAGCAGGGGCATGGCCCCGCCTCCCAATTGAACTTCCTCCGGGAGATCCAGGGAACGTGCCAGACCGGGTGGCAGCAAGGCCATCACGTGATTGTCGTCCTGTTCAGCCATTCCTCCGTGCTTTTCAAATACGTGCGCTGCAAAGGAAAGCAGTTCTGGAATAGAATCCATTCTTACACTCCAAAGTCTTCCTGGAAGAGTTTTTCATCCAACTCTTTGCTCTTTTCGTGAGATGTCCTGGCCCGTTTTAACCGGGAACCCAAGGCACTGAAGGCCTTTTGTCTTTCCGCCTCGTCAGGGTGCTTTACCCAGAGTTCATAGACAAGGTCACTGAATTCACGCTCTCCCTGAAGGCGACCCAAAATCATGTCGATCTCTCCCACCACCAGCTCGAACATGTTGATTTTTCGGTCCAGGATTTCCAGCATATAGTCTTCCAGGCTTCCTGCAGAACAGAAATTGTAGATCTGGACCTCGTTCTTTTGTCCAATTCGATGGATGCGGCCGATGCGCTGCTCGATTTGCATGGGATTCCAAGGCAGATCAAAATTGATCATCACATGACAAAACTGCAGGTTGTGCCCTTCTCCTCCGGTCTCCGTGGATAGAAGGATAGGGCACCCTTCCCGGAACGTCCGGATGGCTTGCTGTTTTTGGACCGTGGTCATCCCGCCACGGTAGACCACATGAGGCATTTTGTGTTCTTTCAGGAGCTGATGGAAATACTCCAGGGTCGCAAGATAATTAACAAAAACAATCTTCTGTTCCGGTGAAGCCTGCAAAAGCTCGATCACGCGCCGGATTTTTCCTCCGATCCGAATGGATCTGCCCATTTCCAACAAATCTTTTGCCTGTTTGCTTGTCCCGTCCAGACCCTGGAGGCTTATCTTTTCCAGCATCTTCAGCGATGCAAAATGAGAAGATCCTGCTGCTTCCAAAAGCCTGCGAAGCGCCATTTTGGAAAGGGCCGAAGAACCCTGAGCGGCCTGCTCCGTCACAAACCGGCTGATCTCCTGGTAGAAGGTTTCCTCATCGGGCGACGGGTCAATTCGAATGGTAGAAGCAAAACGGGGCGGGATGTGCAACTGCGTGACGGAACGGGTGTTTCGGATCATGACCTCTTTCAGAAGCTGTCTCAGTTTTTCCCTGTTTTTCGGGTCCGTGGGGTTGCCTCGGGCCACAAATTCATCCTTGAATGCCTTCAGCGTCTTGAGATGACCCGGCTTTAAAAGAGTGACCAGATTGTAAAGTTCCTCAAGTTTATTCTGCACGGGTGTGGCAGTGACAAGGAGCAAAAAGGTCTTTTGAATGGCATTTATCAGCTTCCAGTTGAGGGTCGAGCGGTTCTTCAAGTGATGCGCTTCATCCACGATCACCATATCATAGGCCCGAGCGGTTGCAGAATCAAAATGACGTTTTCCTTTTGCCGAGTGAATGGAAACCAACAGAAAGGATTCCTTCCAGAATCGGTCCGGATCTTCCCGAAACACTGGATCATTTGAAGTCACAAAACAAAGCCCAAATTTCTCTTGAAGTTCCTCTTGCCATTGATTGACCAGAGAACTGGGCGTGAGCACCAAGGCCGAACGAACCAGACCGCGGAGTATATATTCTTTCAGCACGAGGCAGGCCTCGATCGTTTTTCCAAGACCTACTTCATCTGCCAGAATAGCTCTGCCGCGAAAGGTCTTCATGATTTTTCGAGCGCTCTCTTCCTGGTACCACAGGGACTGAACGTTATTGGTTGTAGGCAGGCAAATGAGTTGATCGTATGAGGCACGGAAAGAGAGTTTGTAGGCACTAAGTGCCAGATCCATCATGGCTGCATCGCTGGTGCGATGTTCCCTAATGGCACGAAGAACCGGTTCCTCGTCGATTTCATAGACAATCTCCAGATCAGGAATGTCCTCTGCTTGTTCTTTGGCTGCTTCTCTCTTTTTCGTTTCGTCTGATAAGAAACGTTCCGCAACGGCTGCAGGAACATCCTCTTGACCCTTCTTTTCCACTGAAGATCCTGTGGAGGAATCACTACGTTCCGCAAGCTCTAAACGTTCCCTGTTTCGGCAAAACTCCAAATACCTTTGTGCTGCTTTTTGATCCCTTTTTAAGAGTCTCCCATACAGGAATGCCGGGTTTTGGAGCAGAGTTCCAAGGGATTCCTTGGCCAGACAGTAGTCTTCTTGTTCAAAAGCCAAACTCCCCAGTGCGTATAAATGCTGCTTGTCGAAAATCAAGTCATGTTTCCATCCGTGCCGGAGCACGGTCAGGATCATCGAATCGTCCTCTAAAGCTTCAGAGGACCTCAGTGCAATGGTATAACTCACCTCATGGCCCGGGTGGAGCTTGAGCCCTTTCATGGCCCAGTTGAAGGCGATTCGATATTTTTCACTATGGTAGTGTTCCGATGCGTACCAGCTATAGTCTTCCAGTTTTTCGCGGCGGGACAGGCGGCCCTTTGCTTGGCGCCGCGCCGTCCGTTTCTGTTCGCGCTTTTTCTTTTTTTTCAGATTTCGATCAACAGCCATGTCTTTATCACCGGAAACCAGCAACTGATACTAAGTAACACTGATAGAATCAGCTTTTTGGGCTTCTAATTATAGGATACCATAACTTGATAGTATAGGAATTTCCATTTTTCGGACAGGATCAACAGGATAAATGAAAATCATGCCTGCCTGTGCGTCGCACGCAGACAGGTAAATCTTGTCAGAGAAGTCCCGCCGAAGACGGCTAATTTAATTTCTATGTCTTGTTTCGTGTTTTCGTACCTTCGCGCTTTCGTGATTGATTTTGAATAGTATATTGTAGGTTGGGTTAAGCGGTTATAATCATCACTTTTGTTGGGTTCGCCTGACTTAACAAAACCTCAACGCACTGAGATCACTGCAAAATTAGCGAACCCAACAAAATTAGTTGCAGACCGACGGCTTAACCCAACCTACAATTTGTCGTTTAGGGTAGCGAAGTGAATAGCCCCTTTTTGAATATATTGGTAATCAAATTGACGCAATTTGCATTTTGTACTACTAATTACTTATTAAATGGTCGAATTCTGGAATTTGTGGTCAAAATCAATAAACTACCTTCGCAGCAAGCTGCGGGGAATTAAACCCAATAGGTTTCGCATCATCCTTCATAATGATTAGGGTAATCTGCGAAATCTGTGGATTAAAAATTCCAGGAAATGCATTCATTTGACAAGGAGGTCCCATGAGGAAGGTTCTAATAATTATCAGTATTGAGGACGGCGAAAGCATTTACAATGCGATGAGGCTGGCAAATCTCGGCGTCAAAAAAGGTGATGAAATCAGTGTATTCATGCTCGGGAAAGGCGTCCTTTTTGAAAAGAGCGGAAGCAAAAATTTTGATGTGATGGGGCAAATCAATCAGTTCGAGGGAGATTTTTATGTCTGAGGTGTCTGCGCGAAATCCCACGGTCTGGAGGGATCAAGCACTTGCCCAATCGGATGGATGGATGACCTCTACGAGCTGTCCATGGAGGCTGATAAAGTCTTAACATTTTGAGCAAAATTATTTAGGGACATCCGGGGACACCCGTCCCGGATGTCCCTAAATAGAGCAATAGCACCAAGCCGTTAATGGCTTTTAATCCACTTTAATATTGGCTTCCATACCTTGTGCTTTGCATTATCGGCGAATAACAGGTCAATATGTCCATAATCTAAGGCCACACCTTCTGGTGGATATAGCTGTACTATCAGCGATTGTTTGTCAGCGCTTCCCAAAAGCTCTAAGATATATTCTCCGTATGCCCCGAATCCGCCTGCTGCACCTACATAGAATACCGGAGTCTCAATTTTATCTAAATAGTCATCATAGGGCGTAAAATTGCCGCACCTAATCGCCTCGCCATCAATTATCTCTCCAAGGCTCTGAAAACTTGGTACTGCAAAGGAAAAATCCAGCATGTAGTCAGAGTTTGTAAACTGCAGACCTGTTGGGAGGCCGTCATCAAATGTTCCACCGCAGTAATGGTAAAACGATACTGGCGGGGGCATAGGCGGGTATGTAGCATAGGTTGCAGATAGAGCAAACCAGGCTACTTGCTGATTTGTAAAATATTCAAGTCCTTTAATTATGGAATTGTCATCAGGGTCGTTATTTGCTAAGTAGGTTATGCCTTTTAGATTTACTGCTTTGTCGCTATAATAGATTTCAAAATCGCGCAATTCTTCTAATGCGTCCAATCTAATACACGCGTTGATTATCAACCCATCTTCATCAGGATCAAACTTATACACCGTATCAACAGGTATTATTCCTCTCAGGCTTTGTTCCCACCATGGTAGATGTGTCTCTTCATTGGCGTATGCGTAAGTAAACTGGGCGCCTCTGCTGTGCCCGAGCATGAACATTTTACCAAAGCCACTCCCGGTCAGCCCCCTGACCACCCTCGCAATCCTTACCGCAGTCCTTATGTCTTTTAAGTGCGATGCCGTGTCCCAATTTTCCATAAATGTGCAGTTATCATTGCAGTCAGGTACAAATGTCCACCTTAGGTCTATACCCCAGACATCAATGTTCCTCTGTGCCAAATAGATTGCCAAACTGTGCTTAATAGGAACTTTATCTGATTGGGTGCTCATTAAAAAAGCACTTCTAAAGTCGGAGGTATCCCCGTGAAGCATCATTATTGCTCTTGAGGATTTATTAATTGGACAAGGTGGCCGACGCCCCCATACGACCCTGTGCCGACGTTCCTTCACGACCCTGTGAATCCCAATCTTATCAAATTCACCAGGCCCTACCTTTAGCACTATAGTATATTCATAGATATCATTCACCAAGTGTCTTCTATCAAATGAGACTATAGCAAGTGAGGCTTGATCAAGTGAGACTGAGCCGAAACTAAATCCCTCTTCATTCACCACAGAATTAATTGCCTGATTCCATTCTTTGAACTCTGGTTTATACGCCGAGGCAGTACCTAACGGCATGCACATCACAACAATTATTGTGATAAATAAACCCAAAAGTCTCCTTTTTATT
>CBETWD010000020.1:0-22878 GCA_965539945.1 uncultured bacterium | reverse complement strand
TGCGTACCCTCCGCCTCGCATCTGCAGCACCCTGTAAACGCTTACAGTTCGGTGGGTTGGGGTAAAACAGACGTTGTAATCTCGTGAACGGTTACATTAGTTTTAAGATCTGCTTGCAGGACTTCATGTACACGACGCCTTCCCGGCAAATCGCGGAATACGCTATCTTGTATGTGGTTTAACCGGCACAGGAAAAGTCGGATCTCAGCAGGCCAGTAGCTCTAATGGTAGAGCACCGGACTCCAAATCCGGGAGTTGGGGGTTCGAGTCCCTCCTGGCCTGCCATTGTCCGTTATCAGAAAATGTAAATCGACTCCGGCAAGTTGGGAGATTTAAGTGACAAAAAAGAAAGTTAGAAAGGCTCAGAGCAGAAAAGAAACACAGACTGTAACACAAGGCAATGACAAGCCTGTCAAGAGTCACTCGTCCAACCAGGGCTCCGGCCGGGCGGAGGCCGGCCCTGCTTTGAGCGGCGGTGTTATGGGTTGGGTGGATAAGGTTAAGTCCTTTCTCCTAGAGGTCCGTGTCGAGTTTGACAAAATTACTTGGCCTTCCAGGAAGGAAGCAATCGCGCTGACTACTGCTGTATTGGCAATTACGTTTTTCTTTACTGCGTATCTTGGTTTAGTGGATATTTCTCTGACAAAGCTTGTCAGCTTTCTTATTTATTAACAATGGCTTGAAATTAGAAATTAGAAATTTGGTAGAGATGAAACGAAACAAAAGCATGGAAGCCAAATTTCCAATTTCTAATTTCCAATTTCAGTGTTCCGTGAACGCTTTTACTAAAAAAATAAGTTAGTCCAGGTCACACATGACTTTCTATAGCTTGTAAATGAGTAACTTTTAATGGCACATAAATGGTACATTGTTCACACTTATTCCGGGTTTGAGCATAAGGTTAAGGTCTCTTTAGAGGAGAGGATTAAGCAGTACGGGATGGAGGAGTATTTCTCCGGAATTGTTGTTCCTATGGAACAGGTAATAGAAATTCTAAGAGGAGAAAAGCGTACCTCATCCAGAAAGATTTTTCCGGGCTATATTCTGGTAAAGATGGACTTAAATGATAACTCGTGGCACCTGGTTCAGGATACCCCGAAAGTGACCGGCTTTATCGGTGGCCTACAGAATCCGGTACCCCTTTCGGATGAAGAGGCTGAAAAAATAATTCGCCAGATGGAAGAACGAGCTCTAAAGCCGGTACCCAAGTACAGCTTTGAAAAGGGTGATAATGTGACTGTGATAGATGGGCCTTTTGCCAATTTCAACGGTGTTATAGATAATGTTAACCCGGAGAAAGGAAAGATCCGGGTACTTGTCTCTATTTTTGGAAGGTCAACACCTGTTGAGCTGGAATTCGGACACGTACAAAAGGCCGGTTAAAGGAGAATACTTATGGCCAAGAAAGTTTTATCATATATCAAACTCCAGATCCCTGCAGGGCAGGCAAATCCATCTCCGCCAGTGGGACCCGCTTTGGGGCAACACGGTGTAAACATAATGGAGTTTGTTAAGGCCTTTAATGCAAAGACGCAGGACCAGATGGGGATGATAATCCCTGTTGTGATAACAGTATATGCAGACAGGTCCTTCAGCTTTATTATGAAGACGCCTCCTGCAGCTATTTTGCTTAAGAAGGCGGCAAATATCGAGAAAGGGTCAGGAATTCCTAATCGGGAAAAGGTCGGCAAGGTTACCAGGAAGCAGGTAGAGGAAATCGCCATAAAAAAGGAGCCGGACCTGACCGCTGTTGATTTGCGTGCGGCCGCACGTTCCATTGAAGGCACAGCCCGTAGTATGGGTGTTGAAATTATTGATTAAAGGCATATTACACGATGCCGGTTCGATGCAGATGTCGTGTAACATGGACTAAGGGAGAAAGATTCCATGGCAAGTCATGGTAAGAAATATCTGGATGCAAGGGCCAAGGTGGATGCAGGCCGAAGGTACGGTTTGGATGAAGCAATAGACGTGGTCCTCAGTACGCACTATGTCAAGTTTGATGAGACCGTAGATCTAGCCATAGTCCTGGGGGTCGATCCCAGGAAGGCAGACCAGAATGTGAGAAGCTCTGTTGTCCTTCCTCATGGTACGGGACGCACTCAAAGGGTCCTGGCAATTGCTAAGGGTGAAAAGGCCAAAGAGGCTGAAGATGCCGGCGCCGACTATGTCGGGGCCGAGGATGCGATAGAAAAGATAAAAGGGGGTTGGCTTGATTTTGATAAAGTTGTTGCCACTCCTGATATGATGTCAATGGTGGGTAGGATCGGCAAGATTCTCGGTCCAAGGGGTATGATGCCCAATGCCAAGATCGGAACCGTCACCTTTGATGTTGCCAGGGCGGTTAATGAGATAAAGGCAGGAAAGGTGGACTTCCGGGTAGACAAGGGTGGGGTTGTCCATGTTCCCTTGGGCAAGGTTTCCTTTGGTTCCAATAAAATCAAGGAGAATTTCGCATTGCTTGCTGAGACATTACTCCGTATAAAGCCTTCTACAAGCAAGGGGGCCTACGTGCGGAGCGTTGCACTGTCCACTACAATGGGACCAGGAGTGAAGGTGGATCCCGCTGAAGTTAAAACAGTCACTTCCTAAATAATATAATGTTGAATTTTGAATGCTGAATGTTGAATTAAGGTACTTGACTATATTTTGAATGTGTGGATTTTGAATCTCTGTGGAATAATATTATATTTTTTCCGCAATTTATAATTCAACATTCAACATTTCCATGTCTGCTCATTAGTCAGAGACAGTAGGTACGCCTCATGTGTTTAATAGAGCTGGTCCTTAGCTCTACCTACCTAGATAGGTGAGACCTCTGCCTTTGGCAGTAAAAAATAACTGCCTATGGTAGAAAGGGGGGGAGAAATTTGGCTTTAAAGCTTAAGGAAAAAGAGACCATAGTTGAGGATCTGCACGAGAAGTTTTCCAGGTCTGAAGCTGTAATTATGACTCGGTTTTCAGGTCTCGACGTTGCTGGTGCCAATGAACTTCGAAAGAAGCTCAGGGAGTCAGGTGCCGAGTTCAAGGTATCAAAAAATACTCTTTTTAAAAGGGCCATAAAGGGCACATCGGCAGGAGTGCTTTCAGATCAGTTTTTAGGCCCTAATGCCGTGGCCTTTGCCTCTGAAGATCCAGTGTCCATGGCCAAGGTTTTGGTGGAGTTCGCAAAGAAGAGTGAGATCCTTGAGATCCGCGGCGGCGTTTTGAATGGAAAAATCATTGATATTGCCCAAATCCATGCCTTGTCAGAACTGCCAAGCCGGGAGGTTCTGCTTGCAAAGCTGCTTACAGTTTTTGTCGCTGTTCCTACAGGTCTTGTCAGAGCTCTGTCAGGTATACCGCGAAAGCTGCTCTACGCGTTAAGGGCAATTGAAGATCAGAAAAACGATGATGATAATTGAATAAGTGGTTCTGCTCAAAATGATCTGGATATTGATTATGAGATTTCCGATCAAAAAGTCCGGGATGCATTTATTTATAGATAATGCTGAATTGTGAATGCTAAATGCTGAATTGTGGAAGAATGTTTAAAAAACATATACCTTAATTTAACATTCAACATTCAAAATTTAACATTTATAGTGCGCCGCAGATTGGATTTGTTCAGCAGAATTATAGATAAATAGATAGTTAATAAGGAGATTGAAATGGCTATTTCCAAAGAGGATGTAATTGAATTTATTTCTAATATGACAGTGCTTGAACTCTCCGAGCTAGTCAAGGAGTTGGAGGATAAGTTTGGTGTAAGTGCAGCGGCGCCGGTCGCAGTAGCGGCCGGCGGTGCAGTTGCCGGTGAAGGGGGCGGTGCCCCTGCTGAGGAACAGACAGAGTTCGATGCTATTTTAGTAGACTTTGGCGACCAGAAGATCAAGGTAATCAAGGAAGTCAGGGCTGTAACAAGTTTGGGTCTTAAGGAAGCCAAAGATCTGGTTGAGGGCGCGCCCAAGGCCATCAAAGAAGGTGTTTCCAAAGACGAGGCCGAGAAGATAAAGGAACAGGTCGAGAGTGTCGGCGCAAAGGTAGAAATAAAATAACCAGGAAATATTTACAACGATTCGATCATCTTGTATGGACGGGGATAAACCCCGCCCATACATTTCAGATTTCCCCCCAATTGTCAATAATGTGCAACGAAAAACGCTAACCCGAGGCAGTACTCTATGACAAAACTTCAAACACTTCCCGTGCGAAAAAACTTTGGTCGTGTAAAAAAAGTCATTGATATTCCAAACTTAATCGAGATGCAGCAGCATTCTTACGCCAAGTTTTTGCAAAAAGACGTGGCTCCGGAAGCCAGAGAGGATGTGGGGATTCAGGCGGCATTTCAAAGCGTTTTTCCGATAACGGATTTCACCGGTGCATCTTCTATTGAATTTGTTCAATATTCTATAGGTGAGCCCAAATATTCTGAAGAAGAATGTCTTTCCCGTGGCGCGACCTATGACTCACCGGTGAAAATGGTAGCCCGACTCCTTTCTTATGACGTGGATAAAGAAAGCGGGGTACAAAGTATACGGGATATCAAGGAACAGCAGATTTACTTTGGCGCCATTCCCCTTATGACCAGAACCGGCACCTTTATTATTAATGGTACTGAGCGAGTAGTGGTCAGCCAGCTTCAGCGTTCTCCAGGGGTCTTTTTTGACCACGACAAGGGAAAGACACATGCCAGCGGAAAATTGCTTTACTCTGCCAGGGTCATTCCGGTCCGTGGTTCCTGGATAGACTTGGAGTTTGATCCCAAAGACATCTTGCATGTCCGGATAGATCGCAGGCGGAAGTTTCCTGTAACAGTGCTGCTGAAAGCCATGGGTTACAGTACTGAAGATTTGCTAAGCATTTTCTATAACTGGGATACGTATGTAATTGATGGCTCATCTCTGTATCGTAGGGTGAATACAAAGACCATGTTAGGCCAGAAGGCTACTTTGGACGTGGTGAATCCAGATACAGGCGATATCCTTTTACGCAAGAATCGCAAGTTTTCCCGGACCATGATGAAGAAGTTTGAGGAATCAGGTGTCGTTATGGTACCTGTTGAAGAAGATGATCTAATAGAAAAGATCACAGCCCTTGATGTGGTAAATTCTGAAACCGGGGAGGTGTTGATTTCCATGAACTCTCCGGTCGCGAAAAAGGATCTGGCGCTTTTGAGGGAGAGTGTAATCACAGAGTTGCAGGTTCTGTTTATCGATGACATCAAGGTAAGTTCTTCCATAAGGGACACGTTACTTCTGGACAAGACACAGAATCAGGAAGAGGCCATTATAGAAGTTTTCCGGAGGCTTCGTCCCGGCAGTCCCCCAATACCCGAGGTGGCTGAGAAGTTTTTTAATTCTCTTTTTTTCAATCCCAACACCTATGATCTCTCAGAGGTAGGCCGTTATAAGATAAATCAGAGGCTGGGTATGGATTTGCCCCTTTCCCTGAAGGTCCTTACGACTGAGGACATAATGGAGACCGTGAGGGAGTTGGTTCGTTTAAAAGATCGGCAAGGGCCGGTAGATGACATAGATCATTTAGGCAACCGCCGGGTCAGATCAGTGGGTGAGCTTATAGAGAATCAGTACAGGATCGGACTGGTCCGGATGGAGCGGGCCATCAAAGAAAGAATGACCCTTCAGGAAGTTGAGGCGTTAATGCCTAATGATTTGGTAAATCCTAAGCCCGTTACTTCTGTCATCAAGGAGTTTTTTGGCTCCAGTCAGCTTTCCCAATTCATGGACCAGACCAACGCGCTGGCAGAAATCACCCACAAGCGAAGGTTATCTGCTTTGGGGCCGGGTGGCCTGTCCAGGGAAAGGGCCGGGTTTGAGGTGCGAGATGTACATCCTACTCATTATGGGAGGATTTGTCCCATTGAAACACCAGAAGGCCCAAATATCGGGCTGATAGTTTCTTTGAGTGCCTTTGGAAGCATAAACAGGTACGGTTTTGTGGAGACTCCTTATCGTAAGGTTAAGGACCGCAGGACTACAGGGCAAGTGGTCTATATGACTGCTATTGAAGATGAAAAAGAGACTATTGCACAGGCAACAGTCAGTCTTGATGATGACGGATATATTATTGATGACAATGTTGGTGCCAGGAGAATGGGTGAGTTTGTTATTGTCCCGGCAGAGGAGGTTACTGCCATAGATGTGGCCCCCAACCAAATGGTCAGTGTTTCTGCAGGTCTTATACCATTTCTGGAAAATGATGATGCAAACCGGGCCTTGATGGGTTCCAATATGCAGCGGCAGGCAGTTCCTCTGCTGGTTTCAGAGACTCCGCTCGTTGGTACCGGGATGGAGAAAATAGTGGCCACGGATTCCGGTGTGACTGTAGTTGCAAAAAGGGACGGATGGATAGAAGACGTTGACGCTACACGCCTGGTAGTGGTTTACGATGAGGATGAGTCCAGGGAACTACCGGTGGAGGTCGAGATACATAAGCTCACCAAGTACCAGAAGTCCAATCAGACAACAACACTCAATCAAAGACCAATCGTGATTCCAGGGCAGGAATTTAAAAAAGGAGACGTTCTTGTAGATGGACCATCTACCGACAATGGGGAACTGGCATTGGGTAAGAATGTTGTAGTGGCTTTTATGCCTTGGCGAGGCTACAACTTTGAAGATGCAATGGTCGTGAGTGAACGCCTGGTCAAAGAGGACGTTTACACATCGATACACATTGAGGAATTTGAATTGGAGGCCAGGGACACTAAGCTGGGTAAGGAGGAGATAACCCGTGACATACCCAATGTAGGGGAAGACGCCCTCAGTGATCTGGATGATAGCGGCATAATACGTATAGGGGCGGAGGTTAAGTCCGGAGACATACTTGTAGGCAAGATTACACCAAAGGGAGAGACCCAGCTTACTCCCGAAGAGAAACTTCTTCGGGCCATTTTTGGTGAGAAGGCAGGAGATGTAAAGGATACATCTCTCAGGGTGCCTCCTGGAATTCAGGGTGTGGTGATAGATGCCAAGGTTTTTTGCCGCAGAGGTGTGGAAAAAGATGAACGGATTCAGGCCATTGAGGACATTGAAATAGCACGTGTACTTAAGGATCAGGCGGACGAGATCAATGTAATTCGTCGGACTGCTCTTAAGAAGCTGGAGAGTCATCTCAAGGGGCAGAAGGCATCGGTTTCTATAATAGACAGTAAGGGCAAGGTATATCTTGATGCCGGGCATGAGATCACAGGTGATATACTCCGGAAGATACCTATCCATCGTTTGAGAGATCTTATGCTGGAGGGTCGCAGGAGCCTGATTCCTGTAGTGAGTGATGTGCTGTCCTGGTATGAAGGTGAGGTCCAACGAATAACTACCTACTTTGAGGGTAAAGTTGAGCGTCTGAAGAAGGGGGATGACCTTCCGCCGGGTGTGATCAAGATGGTCAGGGTCTGTGTGGCAATGAAGCGGAAGCTGGCCGTAGGTGACAAGATGGCCGGGCGTCATGGCAACAAAGGTGTGGTTTCTACTATCGTGCCGATAGAGGATATGCCATATTTTGCAGACGGTACTCCGGTTGATATTGTTTTGAATCCCCTGGGTGTACCTTCACGGATGAATGTGGGTCAGATTTTGGAGGTCCATCTGGGTTGGGCTGCAAAAAATTTCGGGGCACAACTGGCTGGGTTGGCAAAAGATTATAAGATCGACAAAATCAAGAAAAGAATGGCCGATATCTATTCGCAAGACGAGCTGAGTGCTTTGATAAGCGGCATGGATGACGACCAGCTACGGAATCTAGCCTTGAGTCTTGAACAGGGCATACCGGTTGCAACTCCGGTGTTTGACGGAGCACATGAGGACCAGATCCGCAAGCTCCTGGTAGAGTCAGGACAATCAGAACTTGGCGAGGTGATTCTTTACGATGGTTATACTGGAGAGGCTATAGCCGAGCCGGTCACTGTCGGGGTCATGTATGTATTGAAACTTCACCACTTAGTGGATGATAAGATACATGCCCGCTCTACAGGTCCATATTCTCTGGTCACGCAGCAGCCCCTTGGAGGAAAGGCCCAGTTTGGTGGGCAGCGATTAGGTGAGATGGAGGTGTGGGCCATGGAGGCCTACGGCGCTGCTTATTGCCTGCAGGAGTTCCTGACAGTCAAGTCCGACGACGTAGTCGGAAGATCCAGGATGTATGAAAAGATCGTCAAGGGCAACAATTTTCTTGAGGCAGGTCTTCCTGAGTCCTTTAATGTTCTGGTGAAGGAGCTTCAGGGTTTATGTATGGATGTAGAGTTACAGGAGTGATACGGGGGTTTTACTGAATGGAAGATCTTCTTTCCCTTTTTACAAAGCCAAAAGATCCTTTGAGCTTTAAATCAGTCAGGATTTCTCTGGCCTCTCCTGAGAAAATTCTCGGGAGGTCAAATGGAGAGGTAAAGCAACCTGAGACCATCAATTACCGGACCTTTAAGCCGGAACGGGAAGGCCTTTTTTGTGCCAAGATTTTTGGCCCTGTAAAGGATTATGAGTGCCTGTGCGGAAAGTACAAGCGCATGAAGCACCGGGGCGTCATCTGCGAAAAATGCGGAGTTGAGGTCATCCAGTCAAAAGTCCGGCGGGAGCGGATGGCCCACATTTCCCTGGCAGCTCCGGTAGCTCATATATGGTTTTTAAAGAGCCTTCCCAGCAAAATCGGCGCTCTTTTGGATTTGAGTTTAAAAGAGCTCGAAAGGGTTCTGTACTTTGAGTCACACATAGTGATCGAATCGGAGATGCCTGAGATCCCTGTGGGTACTCTTATGTCCGATGAGGCCTATTACAAGAATCAGGAGCAATTCGGCGGCAAGTTTGAGGTAGATATAGGGGCGGAAGCAATACATTTGATGTTAAAGCGTCTCGATCTGGATGCCCTGTCCGTGGAACTCCGGGGAGAGATGCTCAAGACCCGTTCAGAAGCCAAAAGAAAGAAGCTCGGCAAACGACTGAGGGTCATTGAGGCCTTTCGTGATTCAGGTAACCGGCCTGAATGGATGATTCTGAGCGTTATTCCGGTCCTTCCCCCGGATCTGAGACCTCTGGTCCCCCTGGATGGAGGACGATTTGCCACATCGGATCTTAATGATCTTTATCGCAGAGTCATCAATCGGAATAATCGACTCAAGAAGCTTAAAGAGCTGGACGCCCCGGACATCATCATCCGTAATGAAAAAAGAATGCTCCAGGAGGCAGTGGATGTCCTCTTTGATAATGGCCGGAGGGGCCGGGTAGCTACAGGGCCGAACAAGCGTCCTTTAAAATCATTATCAGATATGCTGAAGGGCAAGCAGGGACGTTTTCGTCAAAACCTCCTTGGAAAGAGGGTCGATTACTCGGGACGTTCGGTCATTGTAGTAGGTCCGGAACTCAGGCTTCACCAGTGTGGTCTGCCAAAGCGGATGGCAATAGAACTCTTTAAGCCCTTTATTTACAATAAGCTCGAAGAAAAGGGGCTTGTTACCACTATCAAGAGTGCAAAAAAGATGGTGGAAAAGGAGGCCCCGGAGGTATGGGATGCCCTTGATGAAGTTGTAAGGGAGCATCCTATTTTGCTGAATCGTGCTCCTACTCTACACCGTTTGGGTATTCAGGCCTTTGAGCCCATACTTGTTGAAGGTAAGGCCATTCAGCTCCATCCATTGGTGTGCGTTGCATACAATGCGGATTTCGATGGGGACCAGATGGCAGTCCATGTCCCCCTGTCAGTAGAGGCCCAGACAGAAGCAAGGGTACTCATGATGTCAACCAACAATGTGCTTTCTCCTGCCCATGGGGAGCCTATCATCATGGCTACTCAGGATATAGTCCTTGGCATATATTACATGACCAGGGACAGGTTGAGTGCAAAGGGTGAAGGCAAGGTATTTGGTTCCAAGGAAGAGGTGTTACTTGCGTGGGAGGCTGGTGTTGTCCATCTGCAGGCCAGGATTAAGGCCAGGATCCGAGGCGAGCTGATAGAGACCACTGTGGGCCGGATAATCCTTTCGGATATTCTACCTAAGGAAGTGCCCTTTTCTATTATTAATAAGACCATGCGCAAGAAGGACCTTGCCGGACTCATTAATGAGAGTTACCGCATAGCAGGGGCCAAAAAGACAGTGATTCTTGCGGATCACCTCAAGGACATGGGATATCGCTTCGCTACTCTGGCCGGGATTTCCGTTGGCATAAATCATATGATGGTTCCGGTGCAAAAGGAGGAAATTCTTGAAAAGGCCCAGGAAGAGGTGTCAGAGGTCCAACATCAGTATTCTGAGGGTCTGATTACCGACGGAGAACAGTACAACAAGGTGATTGATATCTGGACCAGGGCCACCGATGAGGTAGCGAAAGAGATGATGGATGGTATTTCAGTAGAATACCACCGTGGGCTTGACGGAAAGGCGATATCCACCCCCAGTTTCAATCCTATTTTTATTATGGCAGATTCCGGCGCCAGGGGCAGTAAGGACCAGATCCGGCAGCTTGCAGGAATGCGCGGCCTGATGGCTAAACCGTCAGGTGAGATCATAGAGACTCCCATTCAGGCAAATTTCCGTGAGGGCTTGAGTGTGCTGGAGTATTTTGTATCCACTCATGGGGCACGGAAGGGTTTGGCAGACACGGCCCTTAAGACAGCCAACTCCGGCTATCTCACCCGGCGCCTGGTTGATGTTGCTCAGGACGCCACTATAACAGAGGGGGATTGCGGAACCATTGACGGCATAGAGATTGGGCACCTTATGGAAGGCGGTGAGATTATCCAGCGTCTGGGCGAGCGTATCCTTGGGCGTGTAGCCCTGATGGACATAGTTGATCCTGTGACAGGAGAGGTCCTTGTCAAGTCCGGCGAGCAGATTGACGAGGAAGGTGTCCGTAGAATCGAGGAAGCGGGTATTCCCAGTGTTGAGATTCGATCTGTGCTCACTTGCAGGTCTCCTTATGGGGTCTGCGCCAAGTGCTACGGGAGAGATCTGGCCCGTGGCGGCATTGTGGCCATGGGGGAGGCAATCGGCATCATAGCCGCAGAGTCCATAGGGGAACCGGGAACACAACTTACCATGCGGACCTTTCATATTGGTGGTACTGCCAGCGGTAAGGTGGAGCAGGCTGAAATTCGCTCAAGGGGGTCTGGTTCAGTGCGTTTTGAAAGGTTGAATACCGTGCAAAATCCGTCTGGCCGGCAGGTAGTGTTGAATCGAAACGGAGAAGTAGTGATTGTGGCCCCGGATGGACGTGAGAGGGAACGCTTTCCAGTAATATACGGTGCCGAACTGGTAGTAGAGGAAGGCCAGGAGATAGAGGCAGGGAAGAAGCTTGCCCAGTGGGATCCGTTTACCGTACCGATTCTCACAGAGGTGCCCGGGGTGGTGAAGTTCGGGGATCTTGCTGAGGGCATCACCATGAAGGAGAAGGTGGATCCGGTCACCGGAAAGGCAAGCAGGGTGGTGATACAGTACCGTGCAGCAGATTACCAGCCCAGGATTTCCATGAAGGACGAGAGAGGACGCACCTCGAAGCTGGTTAAGGGCAAAGGTGAGGCTCGCTATCAGCTCCCGATAGGGGCCATTATCACTGTCAATGAGGGAGATAAGATGGCAGCAGGAGAGCCTCTAGCCAGAATTCCAAGAGAGACTACCAAGACTAAAGACATTACAGGGGGCCTTCCAAGGATTGCCGAGCTTTTTGAGGTAAGAAAGCCCAAGGAGTATGCTGTTATTACAGAAATCGACGGAGAGGTTTCTTTCGGCAAGGATATTAAGAGCAAGAGGCGGGTGGTTGTTACTCCGGAGTATGGTGACGCAAAGGAATACCTGGTACCCAAGGGCAAGTATATAAAGGTCCATGAAGGAGATTATATCAGGGCCGGAGAGTCGCTGATGGACGGTGTCATCGATCCTCATGACTATCTCAGGGTGAAAGGCATAAAGGACCTTGCCCGGTACATGGTGGGCGAGATTCAAGAGGTATACAGGCTCCAGGGCGTAAAGATTAATGATAAACACATCGAAGTGATAGTGCGGCAGATGCTGCGCAAGGTAAAGATCACCGGTGTGGGAGACAGTATATTCATGCTTGGAGAGCAGGTTGAACGTCGCCGCTTTGAGGAGGAAAATGATCGGATAATGGCAGAAGAAGGAGGCGAGCCTGCTTCGGCTGAACCTATGCTTCTTGGTATCACTAGGGCGTCTCTCAGCACAGATAGCTTTATTTCAGCAGCATCTTTCCAAGAGACTACTAAGGTCCTGACCGAGGCCTCTATAGCCGGGAAGGTGGATTACCTGAGAGGGCTGAAAGAAAACGTAATCATGGGACGCCTCATACCTGCCGGTACGGGCAAGGTGTTCTACGAAGAGAAAGAGCGCAGACGGGCTGCGGCGGATTGATGGTGATGTGTGAGGAACAGGGTAAGGCCGGGCAAAAAGCGCGGCCTTTTTTATTAAGGCCTGTCCATTTACCTTTCATATCCTGGTAGTTCGATTGTATCGCATGAGCCGGTATCACACGTGTGATGCTCCATAGGAGGTCGACGTCGGGAAGCACTACTTGGCCTTTTATCTACAGCAACATTGGCAACACTTATGAGCTTGCCGACATTGGAACTCTCGCATTTGGGGCACGAAACTGAGTCCATCTCATTTTTGCTCATAATGAGGAGTTCAAATATGTAGTCACAATTCAAACACCTAAATTCATGAATGGGCATGTTGTTAGTCCTCCATATTACTTTTGAATTCTAAATTTTGAATTTAATAACTTTAATATTAATTGTTCCTTGTCTATCTTGCAACCGGCAGTGTAGGGGAATGTACGGCTTATTATGGATCTGATTGAATTTGCGGCTAAGCTTAAAAAAAGAGCAGGCGGTGATGCGGGGATGGTCTTGATCCACAATGGGATTGTGCGAAATTCCAGCAGGGACGGAAGACCTGTTAAATCCATTGAGGTAAAAGCGGATTGGGGGAAGTTGTCCCGGATACTGGCCGATACGCGAAAACTCCCTGGTATTATGGCGGCTGAGGCTGAAATACAAGAGGGAAGACTGGGCGTGGGAGAAGATATTATGCTTCTCGGACTTGCCGGAAGTACCAGGGAATATGTTATTACGGCACTGGCATCTACTCTGGATAGAATAAAGAAAGATGTCACCATAAAGCAGGAGTTCAGTAGTTGACAACACAGGAAGATAGTGAACTGCGGCCTGAGGTGATAAAGGTATGCAGGCAATTATATAATAAGGGCTTGATTGCCGCTGCAGATGGAAATGTAAGCGTCCGACTTTCCGGAGGGGACATCCTTATAACTCCCAGCGGGGTGCACAAGGGCTTTTTGAATGAGGCAGACCTGGTTGTGGTGGATTCTGAAGGGCATGTCCTTAAGGGGCTGGGTCGCCCCTCTTCAGAGCTGGTCATGCATACGGCAATCTACCGGCAGGACCCGGGGGCCACGGCAGTAGTGCATACCCATCCTCCCTGGACTCTGGCGCTCAGTCTGTCAGGAAATCAACTGTCGCCCCATTTGTTGATTGAGGGCAAGATGTTTCTGGGAGAGGTGACCATTGTGCCTTTTGAAATGCCCGGCACCGAGGCCTTGGCCCGTGCGGTTGTGGATGCATTACATAAAGGGCCTGCCCAGATTCTTGCCCATCATGGGGCTGTCACCAGGGGGCCGAGTCTTTGTAAGGCCTTTGAACTCACGGAATGTCTGGAGCACACTTCCCGCATAACAGCATTGGCAAAGATGCTGGGAGAACCCATGCCCCTGCCGGTGAAGAGTGCCTAAAGTTTAGGCACTTAAATAATATGATAGAAATACGTCAGCTCCAAGTCTTTTTGGCTGTGTGGGAAAATTGCAGTTTTAGCCGGGCAGCCCACGAGGTCCACCTCACCCAGCCGACAGTAAGCGGTCACATTCGGGTCCTGGAAGAGACCTTGGACGTTCGATTGTTCGACCGAAGCGGGAAAGATGTAACGCCAACCAAGGCCGGCGAAGTTCTTTATCCTTTTGCGCGTCAAATATTAAGACTTAATCTCCAGGCTGAACGGGAAATTGTCATGTTTTTAGGGCAGGAAAAGGGCAGTCTGGATCTTGGAGGCAGCAATATCCCAGGGCAGTATATTCTTCCTGGTGTGATCGGTCGATTCAAGGCTGAGCGCCCTAACATCAAGGTGATACTGCGTATATCGGATACGGCCGCAATCGTTGCTGCTGTTGCCAATGGTGAACTGGAACTCGGAATGGTAGGGGCTGTTGTCCAGAAAAAAGGCCTTAGCTTTGAACCCTGTTTTCACGATGACATGGTCCTGATCGTACCACCGGGTCACCGCCTTGCTGATTGTAGGCAGGTGTCTATAGATGATCTTGCATCCGAGCCTTTTGTTTTGAGAGAAAAGGGGTCAGGCACGCGTTTGGCCACGGAGCGTGCCCTGCAGACTGCGGGAAATCTGCAGCTCAGCGACCTTCAAATTGTGGCAGAGATGGGAAGTACTGAAGCAATCCGCCAGGCGGTAAGGGCAGGGCTTGGGTGCTCCATTATTTCGCGCCGTGCCGTGACAGACGATCTGGAGCACGACTTATTACACGCCCCTGTCCTGCAAGGAGTCCAACTTGGTCGGCAGTTCTATCTGATATGGCATAATCAGCGGGTTCTTTCACCTCTTGCTCATGCCTTTCGTAATTTTTTGCTGTCAGAGGATTTTTCTTAAATCCAGACCACGTGTGCCTCAATAGTTCCCTTACCGGTGGCGCCTGCCGAGATGAGCCCTTTGCAAAATTCGACCCTGCCTCCTCTTCAAAGAGGGAATGAAGGAATCGGTTTTTTAGATGTTTGTCGAGGTATTGGAATGCGATTGCAATTTCTTTGACCTTTGATGGTCATTTCCATGGGAGAGCAGTAATGGCAGAGCCTTTGGCGGATCAGGTCATAGGTCAGATTAAACATGCGGCTGAACTATATCACCGGCTCATGCTGGTCGTGGCTCCGGCAGGAGCAGGGAAAACCACCGCGCTTCAAGACGTGCAAGAACGTGCAGGCGCACCGCTGGTCAACGTCAATCTGGACCTGTCACGCCGGATGCTCGATCTTACTGAACGTCAGCGAGCGTTACGGCTTCCCCGGCTGCTGATGGATATTGTAAATGATGCCGCAGGTGACGTGGTATTGCTCGACAACATAGAGATTCTTTTTGACGTATCCCTGAAACAGGACCCTCTCCGGCTTCTCCAGGGACTTTCTCGTAACAAGACAGTGGTTGCTGCCTGGAATGGTTCCATTGATAGCGACCACATGACCTATGCCGTACCGGACCATCCGGAGTACCGCCGCTACATGGTCCGTGATTTTCTGGTAATCTATCCGGCAGTCGTGCTATGAAGACAAGTAACGGAACCGCGAATGAACGCAAATAAACGCAAATTAGAGAGAAAGAAATTCGCGTTTATCAGCGTCTATTTGCGGTTGGAGACGAAAACATGAAATACAGTGACCTGATCCAGTTCGAGCCTATCGAGTCCGTGGTTCAGCTGCGGGATGCCGACGAAGCCGCTGCCGCCCGTCAGCTTGTGGACACCTATGTCATTTCTGATGAAATGGCCGAGAAGCTTATCAACCTCGTTATCCCTCAGCTTCAGTTTGATCAACCCACCGACAACAAAGGACTGCTTGTTGTCGGCAACTACGGCACAGGTAAGTCCCACCTCATGTCGGTGATCTCAGGGCTTGCGGAGAATCCGGACCTTGCAGCCGGCCTCAGCAACGCCGACGTGGCGGATTCGGCTGGAAAAATCGGCGGTCGGTTCAAGGTAGTCCGCACCGAGATCGGGGCCACCACCATGTCATTGCGGGATATCCTAGTGGCTGAGCTGGAAGAGCATCTCAACGCGATAGGCGTGAACTTCAGCTTTCCCTCCGCCTCCGAGGTATCCAACAACAAGCGCGCCTTTGAAGAGATGATGGTCGCGTTTCATCAAGAGTATCCGGAAAACGGACTGCTCCTGGTGGTGGACGAACTGCTCGATTATCTCCGCACACGGAAGGATCAGGAACTCATCCTGGACCTGAACTTCCTCCGTGAGATCGGAGAGGTCTGCAAGGACCTGCGCTTCCGCTTCATTGCCGGCGTGCAGGAAGCCATCTTTGACAGCCCCCGCTTTTCCTTCGTGGCGGACAGCATCCGCCGGGTGAGGGACCGCTTCGAGCAGGTGCTCATTGCGCGCAAAGATGTGAAATTCGTGGTTGCCGAGCGTCTTCTCAAGAAAACTGCGGAGCAGCAGGCCAATATCCGAGAGTACCTGATGCCATTTGCCAAATTCTACGGGCACATGAACGAACGTATGGACGAATTCGTTCGGTTGTTCCCGGTACATCCGGACTACATCGATACGTTTGAGCGTGTCACCGCGGTGGAAAAACGCGAGATACTCAAGACCTTGTCCATGGCGATGAAGAAGCGCCTGAACGAGGACATGCCGGAAGACCGACCGGGCCTTATTGCTTACGATACATATTGGACCACGCTGCGTGAGAACCCATCGTTCCGCGCCGTACCCGATATCAGGGCCGTCATCGATTGCAGTCAGGTGTTGGAATCTCGTATTCAGCAGGCTTTTACCCGGCCTGCATACAAACCCATGGCGCTCAGGATCATTCAGGCCCTTTCCGTTCATCGGTTGACCACCGGCGACATTTATGCCACGATCGGGGCCACTGCCCAGGAGTTGCGGGATGCACTATGTCTTTATCAGCCGGGAATTGAAGACCTGGGCGGCGATCCGGCCGACGACTTGCTCTCCCAGGTGGAGACCGTTCTGCGTGAAATCCACAAGACCGTCAGCGGGCAGTTCATCTCCTCCAACCCGGACAACCGGCAGTACTATCTCGACCTCAAAAAGACCGATGACTTCGACGCCTTGATCGAAAAGCGCGCCGAAAGCCTCGAATTCTCCCAGCTCGACCGCTACTACTATGAAGCCCTGAAAAGGGTCATGGAGTGTACCGATCAGACTTACGTCACCGGCTACAAGATCTGGCAGCATGAGGTTGGAACGTAAGGCTGCGCGTCTTGGGTATCTTTTCTTCGGTGCGCCCAACGAGCGATCTACGGCCGTCCCGCCGCGTGATTTCTATCTATATTTCATCCAACCCTTCGAAGCGCCGCATTTCAAGGATGAGAAGAAAGCTGATGAAGTCTTCCTGCGTATGACAAATACCGATGACGAGTTCCGCACCGCACTCAACAATTACGCCGCGGCGCTCGATCTGGCATCCACCTCTTCGGGACATGCCAAATTCACCTACGAATCCAAATCGTCAAATTACCTGCGTGACCTGGTGAAGTGGCTGCAGAAGCACATGACCACGGCATTCGAGATTATCCACCAGGGCCGCAGCAAATCCATAAGGGAATGGGCCAAAGGCAAATCAATAAGAGATTTGTCCGGAATTGCCTCCCACGAGCGGATCAATTTCCGTGACTTGGTGAACACGGTGGCAGGCATCTGTCTGGCCACAAATTTCCAGGAACAAGCGCCGGAGTATCCATGTTTCTCGGTGCTCATCACCAGAGAGAACCGGACCCAGGCCGCGCAGGACGCACTGCGGGCCATTGCCGGCCAAAACCGCACCAAACAGGCCATTGCCGTTCTTGACGGTCTGGAGTTGCTCAATGGCGAACGGCTCGATCCGTATCGATCCAAGTATGCCAAACACATTCTCGACCTGCTCAAAAAGAAAGGTCACGGTCAGGTGGTCAATCGTTCAGAGCTCATTCAGGACGTTCTCGACGTCGAATACCTTGCTCCGCAGACACTGCGGCTCGAGCCCGAATGGACCGTTGTCATTCTGGCCGTCCTGGTTTATTCCGGCGATCTGGTGCTGGCCATTCCCGGCAAGAAGTTCGACGCTACCGGACTGCCTCAACTGGCCGGAACCAACGTGGGAGATCTGGTCCAGTTCAAGCACGTCGAGCAGCCAAAAGACTGGAACCTGCCCGCGCTTAAGGCGCTGTTCGAGCTGCTCGATTTGGCTCCTGGTCTGGCTCATGAAGTAACTCAAGGAAAAGAAGGGCCGGTCCAACAACTCCAGAAGGCGATTACGCATACGGTTGAAAATCTGGTCCTCGTCCAGCAGAATATTCAAACCGGCATGCCGTTTTGGGGTCAGAGGCTATTGTCTGACTCGGAACTCGGAACTCGGAATTCACAACTGGAAACAACGAAGTCGTTTCTCGAATCCCTCCAGGCTTATAACTTGCCCGGCAAATTCAAGAACTTCCGCTACGACGCACAGGAGGTCAGCGGCCACCGCGACGGGCTCAAAGCCCTAAGCGAGGTCGAATCACTTCAGGAACTAGTGACGGACCTGGGTCCCACCGCTTCATATCTTTCGACTGCCGAGGCGGTGTTGCCGTCTGAGCACGAGTGGATAGGCAAGATGAAAGCGGTTCGGACTGAAGTCCTCATCGCAGTTTCTGGTTCAACCAACAAGGAACCAGGGACCCCAAACCAGAAACCGAATCTCCGACAGGAAATTCATCGCAAGCTTACCGAACTGAAAAAGGCGTACATCCGAGCGTATCTGGCAATGCACATCAAGGCGCGGTTGGGTGTGAACGAGGATAAGCGTAAGATCCAGCTTATGGGTGACGAACGGCTCAAGGTGTTGCAGAAACTATCGACCATCGATCTGATGCCACGGCGGCATCTGAGCGATTTTCAGAACCGCCTTGCCGGGTTGGAAAGTTGCTTTGCCCTCACAGAGCAGGACCTCGACGCCTCGCCCGTCTGCCCGCACTGCAGTTTCAAACCCGGTGCGGAACCGCAAGTCGCACCCGCAGTAACGGTCCTGGATGGTTTGGACGAGGAACTAGACAAGCTGGTAGAGAACTGGACCCAAACGCTGCTGACTAACCTGGAGGACCCGACGACCAAGGGGAGCCTCGAATTGTTACCAACTGAACGTAAAAAAGTTGTAAACGGTTTCATCAAGAAGCGGGTGCTACCGGATGATATGTACCAGGATTTCATCCACGCCCTGCAGGAGGTGCTCTCCGGGCTGGAAAAGGTGTCGGTCAAGACGGCTGACATGCGCGCGGCGCTCCTGGCCGGCGGTTCACCAGCGACCCCGGCGGAGATGAAAAAACGTTTTGAGGAATACCTGGACGAACTCACTAAGGGCAAGGAGCTCGGCAAAGTTCGGATTGTGTTGGAATAAGCCATGAATACGAATGAACCCACCCTTATGCGGCCGGAAGGCAAAAATCTGTTTGATCGGGTTGTCTCTATTCTTGAGCAAGCACGTTCCAACGTTGTTCGAGCCGTTAACAACAATATGGTAATAGCCTATTGGCTGATTGGTCGGGAAGTCGTACAGCAAATCCAGGGCGGAGATGAACGAGCAGAATACGGCAAGCAGATTATCGAACAGCTTTCTGCAGAGTTGAACAATAAATACGGCCGTGGTTTCTCCACCACAAATTTGCGCTACTTCCGAACATTTCATACGACCTATTTCGACCGTATCCCTGAGATTCGCCACATCGGGAGTGGCGAATTCAAAACCACCGGAAATCGCCATACCCAAAGTGGCGTTTTGGCTGCCATGGAGATGGCTGTCAAGCAAATCGGCATCAAGCGAGGTTTTTCACCCAATCTAGGCTGGTCTCATTACAGGGCTTTGATGAATGTCGAACATCAGAGCGAACGCCTTTTTTATGAGATAGAAGCAGAAGCCGAAGGCTGGGAGGTCAAACATCTTGAACGTCAGATTCATACCTTTCTCTTTGCAAGGCTTCTCAAGAGTCGAGATAAAGGGACTGTTCTGGAACTTGCTTGCCAGGGACAAAGGATCAACACGCCGGCTGACACCATCAAAAACCCCTACATTCTCGATTTTCTTGGATTACCGGATTCTCGGGTTCATCATGAGTCGGAAATCGAAAAGGCGATTATTGACAATCTTCAGTCATTTCTTCTTGAATTGGGTAAAGGTTTCGCTTTCGTCGGTCGTCAGAAACGCATGCAATTCGACGACGACTACTTTTATATTGATCTGGTTTTCTACAACTGCATACTGAAATGCTACCTGTTAATTGACCTCAAGATCGGCGAGCTGGCGCACCAGGATGTCGGCCAAATGGATAGCTATGTCCGGATGTTCGATGACAAATACATTGCGGAGGGAGACAATCCGACCATCGGTCTTATTCTTTGCGCAAAGAAAAACAAAACTATCGCCCGATACTCCGTACTCAACGACAGCAAGCAGCTCTTTGCGTCCAAATACATGCTCTATCTGCCTACTGAGGAGGAGCTGCGGCGGGAATTGGAGCGGGAGCGAAGGCTGATTGAGGAAGCACAAGCTGAAGGAGAAGGCAAGTAACCAAGCAGGAGAACCACGAATGAACACGAATAGACACGAATTGTTGCCATTTGTTGTAGGTCTCTTTATTTAAAAAATCACCGCTATGTTTTGGTCTAAAAATATCACCGGTGAAATAATTATTTTGATGAAATATTTAGGAAGGAAAATTTTAGACCTACTTACCATAAGACATATTCTTTGTCCTCTTTATGCCTTAAAAAATCCAGCGGGTTGAGGGCAAAGCCCGAAAAAAGCCTATGCAGCTTCTCCGATATAGGTGACTTAATGCGAAACTGTACGAAGAAATGTCCCTATTTTACCGTATTTTAATTTGACCAATTTGCGGTGAAATAAAGAGGAATACAACACCATTTCTTATTGGCGTTCATTCGCGTCCATTAGCGGTTCAAAACGGGATTGCAATATGAGCGACAAACAGCAACAACTATTTAAAACAAGAATCGTTCCAGGCAAAAAAGGTTCCGGAAAACTCTTTGAAGAGGAATTTGTGGTTGATGACGGCCCCGTTGAATGCCTGGGCATGACCTTCGAAAACGACGAGAAGCGCCGGGAGTATTTTCTGGAGAAATTGCGCGAGAAGCTCAAGGACCCGGAGTTCCGCAAGATCGAAGGGTTCCCGATTGGCGAGGACGAGGACATTCTGGCGCTGTCCGATCCACCGTATTACACCGCTTGCCCGAACCCGTTTATCGAGGATTTCATCAAGCAGTACGGCAAGCCGTATGATTCGGCTACTGATGACTATCGCCGGGAGCCGTTTGCGGCGGATGTGAGTGAGGGGAAGAACGACCCGATCTACAACGCTCACTCCTATCACACCAAGGTGCCGCACAAGGCGATCATGCGGTATATCTTGCACTACACCGAGCCGGAAGATGTTGTGTTTGATGGATTTTGTGGGACAGGGATGACGGGTGTTGCGGCGCAAATGTGTGGTGACCGGGCAACAGTGGAATCCCTTGGTTATCAGGTGAAGCCCGATGGTACGGTTTTGCGCCAGGAAACTGATGAAAATGGAAAAAGTGTGTGGGTAGAATTTTCGAAACTTGGCCCGCGACGGGCGGTGTTGAACGATCTTTCTCCGGCAGCGACCTTCATTGCCTACAACTACAACGCACCTTTTGATGTTGTGACCTTCGAACGTGAAGCCAAACGCATCCTTGCCGAAGTCGAAGAAGAATACGGTTGGATGTATGAGACCGTTCACTCAGATGGGAAAACTAAGGGACGTATTGAATACATTGTATGGAGTGAAATATTTATCTGTCCTGACTGTACTGGCGAAGTAGTGTTTCTCGACGAAGCTCTGGATAATGAAACTAAACGTGTTAAAGATGTATTTCCTTGTCCGAATTGTGGTAGCGAATTGACGAAGAAAAAAATGGATCGCTGCTATAAGACAACGTTTGATCCTGCATTGAAGACGACAATCCGATTACCAAAACGTAAGGCTTCTCTAATTATATACAAAGTTGGCAAAGAACGCTATGAAAAGGTACCTGATGAGAATGATGTAAAAGTCATTGATCGAATTGATAAGTTACCTTTTCCATCTGAATTCCCTATCGACCGAATGATGCACGCACCTGATGATGTGGATTGCTGGGGTGACAAATGGCGTGCAGGTACTGCTTCCTTTTCTCATGTGCATCATCTTTTCTTGCCACGAGCGCTACAGGTACTAGCATATCTGTGGCAAAAAGCTGATTTATATCCCGATAGACGAATCCGGCATATGCTACACTTTTTTGTCGAGCAGGCAATTACTGGAATGAATGTTCAAAATCGTTATGGTCCACATCGTTATTCTCAAAGTAATGGTGCAATGCCGCTTGTGTATTATATGCCTTCGCAGATATCGGAAGTTGCTCCCTGGTATGTTCTGGGGGGGAAACTAAAAAGACTATACAAGACCTTTAGAAATATCAGTATGTCTTATAGAGAATGCCTTATAATGACTGGTTCGGCTGCAATAATATCCTGTCATGATGACTCTATTGACTACATCTTTACCGACCCACCGTTTGGGAACAACATAGCTTATGCTGAGCTAAACTTCATAGCCGAAGCATTCCATAAAAGCTTCACAAATATGAAGCCAGAAGCCATTGAAAGTAAAAGCCAAGGTAAAGGTTTGACCGAATACCGTCAGCTTATGACATCATGCTTCAGGGAAGCTTTTCGGGTACTCAAACCCGGACGTTGGATGACAGTTGAATTCTCCAATACAAAAGCATCAGTCTGGAATAGCATTCAGATAGCCTTGACTGATGCTGGTTTTATTGTTGCCAACGTGTCATCTCTCGATAAAAAACAAGGCAGCTTTAATGCGGTAACCAATACAACCTCTGTCAAACAAGACCTTGTTATTTCAGCTTACAAGCCCAATGGTGGATTCGAAGAACGGTTTTTGAATGAAGCGACCACTGAAGAAGGTGTCTGGGATTTTATCCGCACGCATCTGAAATATCTAATAGTAACTACAGACAAATCGAGCAAGCGGCATCGCGGGACCAGTCGGAAAAAAGATTT
>CBETWD010000019.1:0-22941 GCA_965539945.1 uncultured bacterium | reverse complement strand
GTTCCCGGGGGTCAAAACCCGAAAACCGCAAAAGGACTTTTTTCAGCGTAATCATCCATGTATATTACTAATTATCCGACCTTGCAAAGCCGCCTGCTGTAAGGACAGGATCTGCAATAGCCAAAATCAGAAGGATCATAAGCAAAGGGAATCTCAGGATCCAATATCTCATCAATAATAGCCTTTAAGGCCGGGACATATATGCCTTTTACAATGCCATCCCGGCTGTCACCTTGTTTGAACAAGACGGTCTGAAGGGCATTCAAGTTGCTTGAGTCCGCAAGACCTCTCAGCCCGTATAGGGCGGCATTCATCCCGGACCATCCGGACCCGAGGCCATAGTGTTGGTCACACAGGAGCAGGTACATGGGCAACTGAAAGGAGACTATCTCCTGCTTAATTGCCTCTCTGTCTGAGACTTTGGAGGCAACTGTGGCTCTGGGCATTTGTATTTTACTGCCGGTCTTATAATCTATAACCCAAACAACACCCTTTTTATCCCTTTCTATTCTGTCGAGCACTCCTTTAACCTTGGCCTTGCGACCTCCCTCAAGGTAGAGGTCCATTTTGCAAGGGACCTCAAGGCCCATCAACAGGTGACCCTGTGCGTGTTCTCTCTCAAGCCTCAGAAAATTTTTGAGGCGATAGAGCAAGACCTCCCTGAAGAGTCTCACACCTCCGCTCCATTCCGCCCTTGACCCAAAGATCCCCTCAAGTGCCATATCAGACTTTGTCACAAGGTCATTATCATAATCAGCTTCGAATTGAATCTCCCTGTTCAGCCATGGCAGATAAAACTCCCTTAGTATATTATGCGCCAGGTTACCCACCAAAAGGGGGTTGATCTCATCTCTATCTATGGTATCCGGGACATCCAATCCTAGGATATACTTTGCGTAAAATCTGAAGGGGCACGAGAGATAGGTATCAAGGGCAGTTGCCGAAAAGGTGAACGACGAAAAAAAATTCATGATCTGAGGAGTCTTCTTCACAGGGAAAGCAGAGGGAATCCTGGGCCTTGGGATCATAACCGGGCTGTGAATGGGAATCACACCCCGACGGCCTGCCTGCTTCTCAGCTTCCCATATAAGCTCCTCAATAAACCGGCTCTTTACCTGGCCTTTGTCTTCAGAGAAGAATAAGTGGACTTCCTCGGCCCCTGCCAGCAGCCTTTGAAAATGGTATCGGCTGATCTCAACTGCCTGTTTTTTATCAGGAAGGCCAAGATGCTTCCGCAGATCCGGAGGCAGGATAGGATCCGGCCTGGTTTCGGGAGGCAGCACATCCTCGTTAACATCAAAAATCATCACGCGCTGAAACTTCAGGCACCTTGTTTCCAAAAAACCCAGTATCTGAAAACCCTCTAAAGGGATCCCCTGGAATGGAATCCTGGTCTGCCGCACCAGGTGACCAAACAGCGAGTGAAGACCAGGGACTGAAGCAGTCTCCTTGGCGACGGGGCCGGCTTCAAGTTCTTCCAGAAGCCCCACCATGGCCGTCATAAATTCACCGGTAAGTGGATAACCGGTAGCTGTCCCATACTCCACTGTCCACTCAAGTAGTCTCTTGAGGGCCATAGCGAGTTCCCCCACTTTCTTCAGCCCCTCAAAGGCCCTGAAACACATCTGATGAACAAGGAATAAAAAATGAGAAGCGGGGAAATCCTCCTCATCCAGATGAGCGATTGCCTTTTCAAGCTCCTCAAGCCTTACAAAGCTTCTCTTTTCCCTGACCAGCCAAACTTCAAGAAAATGGACTACAGATCTAAAAGAAAAATCAGGTGATTGGTTTGTCTGTGTTTGTCTGTGTTTGTCTGTGGCTAAAAATTTGGTGATTTGGTGATTGGAGGTTAAGGGGCTGTGTAATCGAATATTCTTTATGTATGGGTGCCGGAGTACAGCCAGGTAATGAGGAGCGTAGTACTTACCATCTACCTTTCCCTCCTGGGCCTTAAATATGGAGTCAAGGAGTTGGGCAAGTGCTGTCCGTTCGAGTGGATAGCCCATGGATATGTTATACGGAACAGACGTATCCTCAAACAGCCGGCTCAGCACAGGGATAAGGGGTTCAGGCCTTGGAAGGACTACTGCCTCCTGATCCGGTGCAAGCCCTCCCTGGCCTTCCAGCTCACGAGCAAATACATCTTCAGCCATCTGTATCTGGGAGTGGAGGTCAAAGCCCTGATGGAAGAAAGAAATTGGTGATTGGTTGATTGGTTGATTGGTTGTCTGTGTGTGTCTGTGTGGGTCTGTGGCCAAAGGTCTTGTGATTTCAAGATCCCAGGTGCCATGGCATACAGAGCGCAGGCGCTCAAGGTGCTTCCACTTGGCATCATTTGTCCGCCATGGAGATGGGCCGTCTTGGACTACTACACGGGCAATACCAAGCCTGGTCAGGACAGAAAAGACCTTTTCCTCTGCTCGGTTAAGTGCTGCAAAACCCGCAAGATATATTTGTGAAAAGGGCCATTCCAGCCCATCTATGTGCTCTGCTGCAATACGATACTTTTCGCCCCTGGACCAAAGAGAATTTCCGGCCAATGTGTCCAGCCATTTTCTGTAAAGTCCGGGCAGAATGGGCCAAAGTCCTCTTGCCTCCTCAGTGATGCCCGCATCAGCCAGTGCTGCCGGCACGGCCTGTTTAATCAGGGCAGGAGGGACCAGTTCTGTCCCGAACTCATCAAAAAGATCAAGGAATTTCATACCCCAGAAAAAAAAGCCTTCAAAACTGGATGTCATGGCAGGTAGTGACAGATGTTCGCCATCTGCTCCCAGGCCCCTTGCAGTGGTGTAGACCAAGTGCAGTAATTCTACCTGGCCCGCATCTCTCCTGTCGGATCCGCCAGGTGATTTGCCTGCCATATAGGCCATGAAGCTATCTATGTCGAAGACTTGGGGGGGATGGAAAGGACCGCCAATGAGCCTTCCAAGCTCTCTTCGCAGATATAGGGCCGGGCGCCTGCCTGGAAAGACAACTGCTATTCGGGACAGATCCCGTTCTTCCGGATCCCGGGCCAGTATATCCTCAGCCAGCCAGCCGATCAGTGAAGAATCAAGGGGCAGGGAGATATGTTGTTGTTGAAATTGGAAATTAGAAATTGGAAATTTGGCTTTCATGCTTTTATACTGTTTTGTTCCACTTATCAAAGTCGTGCCAGACCATCCCTGATGACTCTTTTGCCAGTTTGTAAACATCCAACTCGTAAACTCGATTCATCTTTTCCTAATTTCCAATTTCCAATTTCAAGTTTCAAGCCGTATCACCCAATTCCCTCAATCACTTCCTGGTCAAGATAAAGAATCACACCTCTGGTTTTGTGGTTTGGGTAAAGTTGAGAAAGTAAATCCGAATATTGAGATAGCTGTCTTCTGTCCTCTGCTCTTGCCCTGCTGCCTGTCTTGTACTCGCCGACCCATAGCGTATTTTTGCCCTTAACCAGCCTGTCCGGCCTGAAGAGTTCACCTGATTTGTCAGCCACTTCTTTTTCCACCCAGGTCTGATCCCCTGTACCTGTCCAGAAAAGCGGCCTTGCATTGGGGTGACAGATAGTCCGGGCTATAGTCCCGAGGTCTATCTCTTTGCCTATGTCAACATCAGGGCTTTCGGGAATAGACAAAAAGATCTCCTGCAGCAGTGCCTGTACTTCCTCAGGGCTGCACCGGCAATCAAGGGGACCATCCAGTCTTGCAAGGAGCCTGTGTACAAAGTCCCCGAGCCCTGTTGCACTTTTCCTTGTTGGAGACAATAAAACCTTTAACTCCGTGGGCCTCCTTACCAGGTATTTGGGCCAGTTCCAGCCTTCATCGACTTTTTTCTCCTTGTTTTTTCGTGTCTTTTCGTGAGGTTCGCGGTCAACCGGTTGCCCATTGAGATTACTTCTCTCGCCTATTGTCCGCTCTGTCAATGGCGTATCTCTTTCAATCGTAACTCCCCACTTGGCCACCATGTTCCCATTTAAAAGCGGTTCCAGCAGGGATATTAACCTGTTCTTCTGCCTGCCTCCGGCCTTCTGTGAGACAAATACGTATAACTCGTCCCTTGCCCTTGTAAGGGAGACATAGAGGACATTGAGTTCGTCCAGCCAGGCCTTGCCGCATTCATTCTTATAGAGATCCAAAAGCCTTTGAGATACGTTTCTGAGTTCCCGGCTGGTATGCCATACCTTGAGGACCCCTCCATCCATGGAGTATATGCGGCCATCGGCCCTCATTCCGAGAGTTGCAAGCGGCAGTATCACTACCTTGGCCTCCAGCCCTTTGGCCTTATGGACGGTCATGATCCTTACAGCATCTATTTCCTGCGGAGTCTTTACACCGAAGATCTCATCAGGTCCGGTCTCCATCCACTGGATAAATCCCCTGAGATCGCCGTCATATTCAGCTTCATTAGCATATAGCAACTCCAGGAGGTGACTCAATGCAACAAAATGGTTTGGGAAACACCGTATTAGATCCATTCTGCGAACAAGCATGGATACAAGGTCATAGGGGGGCAAAAAGCCCACGGAGCCAAAGGCATCACCCAAGTTTTTTGTCCAGAGGTTAGGGAAATCATTCTGAAGCCTTTGATAAAGATACTTTGTCCCTCGGTCTTCGCTTTTTAACCTTTGTCCCTCGATCCACTCCCAAGGACTAAAGCCTGCAGCCTCTTCCTTCCAGGCAGCTTTTAGAATATTTCCGGCAATCACAGAAGCCAATGCCTGGTCATCAACAGGCTTTTCTAAAAAGCGCAGGATCTCAAGGATCTCCTGCACCATGGGGTCCTCCCTGATGTCAAGCTGCCTGTGGGAAAAGACAGGTATGCCTGCTGAGATGAGGCTGTGGCTGAAATCCTGTACGTCCTGATTGTCCCTGACAAGTACCAGTACGTCCCTGGGACTGTGGCGAAAGAGGACATCTTCCTTTAAGAGCTTGACCAGGCTGAGTTTTGATTCCTCTTTTATTTCCTCCGAGCGCCCTTCATTGCTGAGGATCTCCACCCTCACCATGCCTCCCTTGTGGCTGATTGCATGGGCAGGCGGAAGCTCCTGCGCGGCCCCTGAGAACACGTTGCCTATATATCCGGGGTCTAAGACATCGGATACAGCAGGCTCCTCTTTTATCCAGCGCCCAAGATTTCCCCTGTCAAATATCTGGGCCACAAACCTAAGCAGGACTTCCCTGCTCCTCCAGTTATATGGAAGAACAAGATCCAGGGGGCCGGTGTCTCCAAGAGAGGCAAAGGACCCGGGGCCATTTTGAAATACCTCGAGATCGCTCCCCCTCCATCTGTAAAGCAATTGTTTCCTGTCCCCTACGCAGAACAGGGAACCCCCTTGCGACACGGCATTATCAATCAAAGGGAAAAGGGTTTCCCACTGGAGGATACTGGTATCTTGAAACTCGTCCAGCAGAAAGTGATACAACCGGTCTCCAAGACGAAAAATCACCTCCGGCAAGGCGAACTCGGTCAGGAGCCTCCTTGCAAGGCTGTTAATATCGCTAAAAAAAATACTCCTTGATCCGGACTTAAGATCTGAGAGCCGGTCTCTCCATGGAGCCAGCATCTTCAAATACGGCCCTGATACCTCAAGGGCCCTTGCATCAGCATACGCTCCGGCAAGGGTCCTTAACGCCTTCCATTCAACAGAAGGGCCTTTGGGAACACTTGCTCCCTTAAGACACAGATCTTTTAGCTCTTCCCTCTCCCATGCCTTTGAGGAGAGTGCCTTGGGCAGGTCTCCGCGAGCTACCTCTGACAGGGCCTTGTGGCTATAAGATTTGAGCTTCAGACCATGGGCCTCTGCCTTATCCAGGAAGCCCTGAGCCGACCGGGACAACTCCATGGCCAAATCCAGGGAACCTTTGCGCCTTTTTTCCATCTCGAACCGGAGACCGTAGGTTGTTTCTTTCTCATTAAGCGACTCCAACACCCGGAGAAGCTCAGCCCCGGGCCACCAGGAACCGCGTGCCTGGAAAAGAAGATAATGATGCACAAAGCCCTGCAACAGTCCCCACAACCCAGGATCTTGTGTTGAACAAAGCAAAATACGGTCAAGGGCAGCAGCCCTGAGTGGCGCCTCGTGTGTCTCGATTTCGTCTTGCTGCGACAGCCCCAGTTCCTGAGGGGCCGCCTGGATCAGGCGGTATATAAAGCTGTCAATAGTCCTGACCTGCCACTCATCATACCCTGCGAGGATCTCGTCTATCTGTTTCAGCGCGAGTTCCTTCATCCTTGCCTGTGACAAATCCAGTAAGGGAGAAAGAACTTCTATAGCTTCCTTTTCTTCAAAGGCCGCCTGCTTCAGAAGCTCCAGTATGCGTTTCCGCATCTCCGCAGTGGCTTCGTTGGTAAAGGTTATGGCAAGTAGATTCTTGAGACGGCTCCTGGGAATCTTTTCTGAAAGAAGAAACTGTACAAATCTGCAGGCGAGAAGAAAGGTCTTGCCGGAACCGGCAGAGGCCTCGACCCTCAAAGCGTGAGGAAAAGAAAGCTCATGGTCTGAGGGAAGCATATTCATTTGGTGATTTGGTGATTTAGTGATTGAGTAATCCTCTGATTAATTAATCTCTTAAACCTTCAGCTATGCTGATGGTCCCAGCTTTGCTATGCGGATAAGTGGGAGTATTTTTTCACCGCCCGCTTCGCTCAAGACGCAAAGTTCGCAAAGAAAAGATATATTTTTTCTGCTGAGAGGGCAGAAAAGAATATGCTTACGCAAAAACCATAGCATAATTATTCAAAGCACATATATACCGACGAATAGAATTGTATAGTTGCCATAAGGCTTGTAGCTTTTGTTTTCCTTTCTTTCAAAGGAAAACAAAAAGGAAGTAAACTTGGCGTTCTTTGCGTCTTTGCGGTAAACAGTATTCAGATTTCAGCCGACACAGAGGTCATGAACCAACTTGAAAGTCTCCTCTGCCTTGGAAAAAATTGCCTTGACCTCAGCCCTTGAGGGAGGGCTATCACATGACTCCTCAGCTTTCTGCAATTCCCAAATGGATTGGGTAATTCGTCTCGCCTCATCCGGCGTATGCGTGAGGTCGGAAATGGCTTTAGATAAAGCCTTGTTGTCCATCTCCAGAAAATCTTTTTTTATTCTGGGAAGGGATGCTGCCATGGCCTTGATCAAGGCTATTGCCATATCTGAGCAACGGCCGATAGCAACCGTTGGATGATCCTCCAGTAATGCAGCCTCTGCCTCCTGAAGGTGTGTTTTGGCATATTTTAAAAAGGTATGGACACGGATCATAGAAACCACTTCAGCTCTTACTTTTTTTCACCCAGAAACTTGTACAGGATTTCATTGTCCCGGACCCAGCCCAACTCCCGGCGGACCACGTACTCCTGATACTCGGAATCATCTTTGAGCCTTTTGATCTGCTCCTCAAAGGCGGTATTTTTTTTGTTAATTTCCAGGACTGACAGATAAATACGCTTGTGTTCCTTCTTCATCCTGTGAAGCTTCCACAGCCCAAAAGGCCCTACCACATCCCAGAGAAAAACAAGCCCGAGAATAATACTTACGATCAGCCACAGATGGGACCCTGCAATTCCGTCATTTTTTAAATGAGCTGAATTGTTGCGACTATACTTTCGCATAGTATTCTCCCAAGAAAAAATACAGAACTTTAATGAATTACAATTAGTTACTACGATAAACTGCAACTTCTCAATAAGTCTGGGTAACAGTCACTGGATTCCTGCCTTCGCGGGAATCCAGTAGATAGTCGCAAAACGTAATCTACCCCAACTGATTGAAAAGATACGATAAACTACTATTGGAGCATTAGTCAAGCAAAGATGTGGCCTTAATGTAGGTCTGATAGACCCCCTGCATAAACTCGCACACTGCTACAAGGGCTGCGAGACTTGTAGCCCATTTGATTATATGTATACGAGTAGGATTGTATTTGAACATCTTTTTTGTGAGCCCGATGAAGAGATAGACAATGCCGAAACCATAGAGAAAACAGACAAGCAATTGCCGAAAAATTTCAGTCATTGAGCCTGCTTTCCCGGAAAAAAATAAAGTCAATAGAACCATGGCGATCACATGGAATATATCGTGTTTTGTCCACTGGCTTTTTTGAGTTATGCTTTTTTCAGACATCCTCTAGTAATGCTCCCCAAACCTTGCTTCGGTCTATTTGGATTACGTAACCGTTCACGGGATTACAACGCCCATTTTACCACAACCTACCGAACTGTAAGCGTTTACAGGGTGCTGCAGATGCGAGGCGTACGGATACGCAGACGTACTTCCTGTACTTCAAGTGCCCGACAACAAAGCAGATGCGGTGCCCTGTGAACGCTTACTGGATTACCATGTAGGTCCATGACAAACAAGTGCTTTGTCACGTCTAATACCCTGTCAAATGACACATGAAGGTGACTCGTTTAGCGAGAGATCCAATTTTCTATCTTTAAGTTTGGTATGTGCCTAAATTCCCTGATATTATCCGTAACCAATACCGCATCCAATGCCAATGCATGAGCAGCGATCAGAAGATCGTTGGCCTCGACAGGAGTTCCTTTTTTCTTTAACTGCGCCCGAATCCTTCCATATTCAGGTGCGGCCTCTTCCGGCCAGTCCAATACAATCACATATTCCAGAAATTCTTTTAACGCAACCTCGTTATGTTTGCGCATACTGGACAGTCTGATTCCATACCATAGCTCCGCCACCACGATGCTCGATATCCCGATTTCCCCAACTGGGATTTTCAAGAGCTTTTCCTTTACTTCTTCGGGGCACTCCTTGATTGTGGCAATACAGACATTCGTATCCAGCATATACTTCATCAAAGAACCTCACGTTCTTCGGGCATTAAGTCTTCAATATTGTCCGGAAAGTCAGTACTAAACCGCTTTCTCTTAGCAAAATATTGGTCCCAGGACTTAGGCTTGGGTGTGAGGATTATATTATCTCCCTTCAGCTCAATAAAAACTTCGTCTGTTTTAAAACGAAATTTTTTGGGGATACGGACGGCCTGACTCCGTCCACTCACAAATACTTTTGCTGTTGTTCTTTCCATTGATATCAATCCTTTCTATTCTAGTTCAATATATACCAACAGCATATCTCATATTGAGTATATTGCAAAGGTATATATCATGTGGCATTGGTGTTCTGAAAAGTCAGTGACCCTTGAAGCCTGAACCCTGAATCGCTCACTGCAGATTTAAAACAAAGGCCTCCCGGTCATCTCCGCAGGTTGCTCAATCCCAAGTATTTTTAGCATCGTAGGGGCAAGATCACAGAGCTTGCCATCCTTTATCAGCTCAACATCACCGACACCGCAGGCAATAACAGGGACCGGGTTGGTTGTGTGAGCTGTCATGGGAGAACCGTCATCCAGCAACATGCATTCACCATTGCCGTGGTCGGCGGTAATGATAACCGCGCCCCCTTTTGCAAGAACAGAATCAGTGACCGCACCTACGCACTCATCTACAGTCTCCCCGGCCTTGACGACTGCATCAAAAACACCGGTATGGCCCACCATATCGCCATTGGCAAAATTGCAGATAATCACATCGTATTTATCGCCGGCAATAGCCTCCAGGAGCTTATCTCTTACCTCATAAGCACTCATTTCCGGTTGCAGATCGTAGGTTGCCACCTTGGGAGAATGTGCCAGTATCCTGTCCTCACCTTCAAAGGGGGTCTCATTGGAGTCGTTAAAAAAGAAGGTCACGTGTGCGTATTTCTCTGTCTCGGCACATCTCAGCTGCTTGAGACCGTGATCGCTGAGGACCTTTCCGAGGATATTCTTATGCCTCACCGGAGGAAACGCTATTTCAAACTCACCATCATCATAATAATCTGTAAGGCCTACATATTTTATATCAAGTTTATGTCTCTCAAATCCCTTGAAATTCGTATCAGTAAAGGCATGGGTGATCTCTCTTGCCCTGTCGAGCCTGAAGTTGAAGTTGATCACTGCGTCGCCGTCTTTAATTCCCGGGAACCCTTTGATTATTCTCGGCTTGATAAACTCATCGGTCTCTTCGGCGGTATAAGCGTTCTCAATGGCCTCTTTCCAATCCTTACAGACTATGCCTTCCGGTTTGGTGAGGCCGTCGTATGCGATCTTGACCCTGTCCCAGTTCGTATCACGATCCATGGCATAGTATCTTCCGATAATGCTACCGATTTTTCCCCTGCCTGCCTTCTTTATTCCGGCCTCCAGATCTTCAATGTATTTTGCTGCGGACCTGGGTGGAGTATCGCGTCCATCTGAAAAAACATGGACATAAACATTATCAAAATCCATCTTGCTGCAAAGCATAAGCAGGGCGTTGCAGTGACTGGTAACGGCATGGACACCCTGGTCCTGTATGAGACCCATAAGGTGGAGGTTTGATCTGTTTTTTCTGCAATGTTCAACAGCACCTTTAAGGACATCATTCTTATAGAAGCGCCCGTTCTCAATATTGCTGTTAATGCGCACAAGCATCTGTTTTATTATTCTACCGGCGCCGATGTTAAGATGGCCGACTTCCGAATTGCCCTGATTACCCTCGGGCAGTCCGACATTAAGGCCATGTGCCCTTAAAACGGCATTGGGAAACTCGGATAGATATCTATCAAGATTAGGCGTATGGGCTCTTGCCAGGGCGTTTCTTTCATCAGCCGGCGCAATGCCCCAGCCGTCCATTATTATAAGGCAGACAGGTTTTTTTTCAGGCATTGTATTCTCCTGATATCCTAATTATTTTCGCAAAACTCAGAAGTAACCGTTTACTGGGTTACAACGCTCGTTTTACCGCAATCCACTGAACTGTAAGCGTTTACAGGGTGCTGCAGATGCGAGGCGGAGGGTATGCAGACGTACTCCCTGTACTTCAAGTGCCCGACAACAAAGCAGATGCGGTGCCCTGTGAACGCTTACGCTCAGAAACGCACCGGCCGCACAAAAGCATCCTTGCCTGCATACCGGGCAGCGCTGCCCAGGTCTTCCTCAATGCGCATCAACTGGTTATACTTCTCGACCCGCTCACCCCGGGCAGGTGCGCCGGTCTTGAGGTGCCCGGTATCCAGGGCCACGGTCATGTCGGCGATAAAGCTGTCCACGGTCTCTCCGCTGCGGTGTGAGACGCATGCCCCCCATCCTGTCTGCTGACACATCCTTACCGCTTCAATGGTCTCCGTCAGGGTGCCGATCTGGTTGAGTTTGATAAGGGCAGAATTGGCAGAGTTTTCACGAATACCCCTGGCTATGTATTCCACGTTCGTGACAAAAAGATCGTCTCCCACCAGTTCGATCACTCCCCCCAGACGCTGGTTGAGGATTTGCCAGCCGTCCCAGTCATCCTCGGCCAAGCCGTCCTCCAGCGAGCAGATGGGATATGCGTTGACAAGCTTTTCATAGTAGTCCACCATCTCTTCGGAAGAGCATGTCCGGTTTTCTGTGCGCAGGTTGTATTGGCCGTCCTTAAAAAATTCGCTTGAGGCTGGGTCCATGGCAATGCCCACATCAGGGCCCGGCTTGAGACCGGCCTTCTCAATACCTTTGACAATGACTTCCAGGGGTTCCTCGTTGGAGGAAACATTAGGCGCAAAACCACCCTCATCTCCGATGCCCACGTGGTGGCCTGCGTCCATCAGCACTGAGCGTAATGCGTGGTATATCTCGCTGGCCCAACGGAGTGCCTCCCGGAAGCTTCCTGCGCCATAAGGGCAAACCATGAACTCCTGAAAATCAGAGCCCTGCCACCGTGCATGGGCTCCCCCATTCATAATATTGAGCATGGGCACAGGCAGACGCCCGGGGCAGGCACCGCCGAGATATTGGTAAAGAGGAAGTCCCGCCGCCATGGCCGCCGCCCTTGACACGGCCAGGGACACGCCCAGGATGGCGTTGGCCCCGAGATTGGCCTTGTTGGGTGTGCCGTCAAGATCGATAAGCACCTTATCGATCACCGCCTGATGGCAAGCATCTCTGCCTTTTAGTGTATCATTGATAACTCCGTTGACGTGATCCACTGCCTTGAGCACGCCTTTGCCTCCAAAACGTTCAGCGTCGCCGTCACGCATTTCCAGCGCCTCACGAGAGCCGGTGGATGCCCCTGACGGCACCCCTGCTCTGGAAGTGACCCCGCATGCCAAGCTCACCTCAACTTCCACAGTGGGATTACCACGGCTGTCCAAAATCTCCCGGGCCATTACCTTTGTGATTTGCGAGTTTCCCTTGTTAGTCATTTGTGTTTACCTCTCTGTTGAAGTTAGGGAAGACAGAAAAATTTACCGCAGAGAACGCAGAGAACGCAGAGAAAAAACATAATAAATTCTATATAAATGTCTATGCCTGCATCTCCTTTAATAATCTAGTATCCTATATCGTTCATATTCCCCTAAAACATAATTCCATCACTCCAATGGAAGTGGCATAAATTATTTTGGATTGACCTTTTTGGATATCTCACGATCGGCCAGGGGTCTTTCTTGAGATTATCGGAGATTCTGTAGGGTTGGTCAAGAAAATCAATCAAGACACATTTAAAATGGTTTCAAATTGTTCAGATAACAACAACTTGCCATCTTCATCCACAGTATTAAGTTATTGTATGTTGGATTGAGTTATGAAATATTAGGGCCTTTAAGGCTATGGGACTGTGCAATGCTTTTTAACGAGGTCTGGATATAAATCTTTTTTTAGATTTATGAGGAGGAAGGCTCATGTCCGAACAAGATAAGATACGCTTAAGAGAAATGCTCCTCGATCAGCGCCAAGAGATCTTTGAACAGTATCAGCGGTTCGAATTTGATTTGCATGCCTTGGGAGAACGAGATATCGAAATGGAAGAAGAGGCTCAAAAGGCCGATGAGATAAGTCTTTTAGATCAGTTGGTTGAACGTGATAAGGATAAGCTTGAAGAGATCGATCTGGCACTTTTTAGAATGGCTGCGGATAACTATGGGATCTGTGAAAGCTGCCGGAAGCCGATTTCGTTGGAACGATTGGAAGCATTACCAGCGAGCCGGTTGTGCCGTATGTGTGCCCGCGAATACGATGGAAAACAAAAGAGGTTGCCCCATGCTTGGGAGGTGATTACCCGTGCGGAGTTACCCGAAGAGTATAAAAACTTGGGTAACAAGGAATTGCAGATGGTGATTTTGGAGAATATTCACAACGATGGCCGGATCGATTTGGATGAGCTCGAAATTTCCTGCCGAAACGGAGTAGTTTATTTGGAAGGTGCCGTCCCAAACGAGAACGAACACCAAATTCTATTGAGGATCCTGGGCGATGTCATGGGCTTGGCGTCCATTATAGATCACTTGAGGATTAGAGAATTGATATGGGGGCGGGAAGATCTCACTCCTGACAGGGAAACTGCTGAACCCGGTACAGAGGAATACTCGGCATACAATGTGGATAAAATCAGCGATGATGTGATTGAATCTGAAGAAAGGGAAATTCCATATGATTTCCCTGACCGACCGCCTGCGGAAAAGGAATAAACCCGGATAAACTTATGGTTCAGTATGTTTATGTCGAAGAGCCAATCATATATGTAAATCAACGTCTATGATGTTTCATAATATCGGATCGGGTGTACAGAGATGTCAATGGATAAGATAAGACAGAGCAGAATCATGACTGCCATAGTGGGAAGCTATCCCAAGCCTGATTACGTATATCCCGGCGATGCAAGGAGATTGTTGGACGACTGCGGACGTAGTTTTTTGGAGTTTAGGCAAGGTGTAGGTGAGCCGGAATTCAAAGAACGCGTGGACAGGGCAGCGATCATGGCGATGGCGGATCAAAACTCTGCCGGCATTGATTTTATGAGCGATGGCGAAGAGGGGAGGGATCATTATGTCCTATATGTTCTAAGAAGACTTGGGGGTATTGACTTTGAACATTCAAAAAGCAAGCCTATGCGTGAGGGTGTGTATATCCGAGAGGTCCCGGTTGTAGGTGGTAAAATATCGTATAAAGGCCCGTTGCTGGTCGATGACTATCTATTCACTGCAAGATACGCTAAAGGAATTCCCAAAATAAATCTTCCTGGTCCATCGACTGCTATCGACTGTCTCTACGATGAATACTACAAAGGGGATATTGAGAAGATGGCAATGGATTATGCAGGGGCCATTCGACATGAGGTTGAAAATCTTCTTGGTTCCGGTTGCAGGGTGGTCCAGTTTGACGACCCTGTGCTTCTAAGAAACCTTGATCATGCCGGAAAGTGGGGGCTTAAGGCGCTCCAGTTGTGCTTCAGCGGTCATGAGAATGATGCCCTTTACATAGTCCATATATGCCGTGGATACCCACACAAGTCTTTGGAGAAAAAAGGAATCGATTACAAGGCAAAAAAGGAATATTACAGTTATATTCTGGATTTGCTTAGCGATTCCACAATAGACGTATTATCCATAGAAGGACAGAAGAGTAATCTGGATCTCTCCATACTGCCTGCTGCCGGGAAGAAGACTGTAATGCTGGGGGTTGTGGATGTAGGATCTGACCAAGTCGAGGCTGTGGAGCAGATTGTGGAAAGAGGCAAGGAGGCCCTGAAGTATCTTAAAAAGGATCAGCTTATCCTGTCGCCTGACTGTGGAATGCTTCAGCTTTCGTTATCGTCGGCCAGAAAGAAACTGATAAATATAGCTGAAGCAGCATTGATACTCAACCGCGCGTAGCTTTCACCTTTTTTATATTGAACATTATATTCTCATCATTCCAGATGATTTTGTCTGGATTTTTAAAATGATTCATAATAGTTATCTGAAATTTATTTAAAGATTCTTCAAATTCTTTCCTGGAATACAGACCGAATGTAGAATAATGATGCTTTTGGGCTTGCGTTACCAGCCATTCTAAATTAGTTTTTCGCTTATAAGTGAAGTATTCAATAGATTCTAAAATTAGATCAGGTATCTTTTTTAATGTTTCTTCTAATTTATTTATTTCAAAAAGACGTTTCTCTTTTTCATGAAATTTAGGGAAAAATCTTCCCCAAATATTCCCTTTATTCTGACTTCGTAATCGGGTGTAAATAAATAACCGCCCATTATTTTTTAAAACTCCGGATGATTCCTTTATAAAATCTAAAAGGTTGAAATGATGTACAGCATTAAAGGTGACTAAAACATCAAAATAATTGGCAGCTAATGGTAAAGCCATTGCCGATGTCCTTACAGTATTGAACTCTTTTATATTATGTTCCTTTAAATTCTTATCAAGCCTCCTCAACATATTTTCGTTATAATCAATGCAAATGAGATAGAGACCTTTGCCGATATGATTAAATAATTCTATATCATATCTTCCTCCTCCACAACCAATATCTGCTCCTATAATGGTCGCTAAATTTCCCAGTTTATTTTTTATGAATAAGATTGGTTCTATATCCGTAGTTCTTAAGTCTTCGTATTCGTGCGCAATTTTTGAAAAATGGTGGTGAGTCTCTTTCATAGTTTAACTACAATTTTGCTGTTTTGGTTAATTCACTTGAAAAGGTCTTCTTCAGGAGCGGCGTACCCAGATGGCCTGGAGGCCCTTCTCTCCCATTTCTTCTGCGTACATCACTGAATCACCCTCGGCGAGATCATTAAATGCTATATCCTTGACAGCATTACGATGAAAGTAAATATCTTCGCCATCCGGATTTTCGATAATTATAAGGAACTCAGAGCAAGATTAATGGATTAAAAAAACCAACTCCTTGGCCAGAGTTTTACATTACTCAAAAGCGCTATGGATATTGCCATGTACAGGAGCAGGCAACTAACTTCCAGGCTCTGTGTGACTACTCGAAATACTTTTCTTCCACTGATATGCCCGCAGTACTCAAGCGTTTATAGTCTGCCTTGAGACGGTCATTTGCGATGGCACGATTGCCACGAGCAACATCCATAGACGCGGTGGGTAAGGCCGTGACATAATTCTTGCTGACTGAATAAGTCACGCCTTCTGCATGAAAACGATATGCAGCATTGAGCAAGAAGGCCTCCTGGTCTTCGGTTATTCCTGCCTCCGGATGTGTCTTTAGACTGATAGGTATCTTGTGGAGGACAACATCTCCCTCTACCTTCTTTCCTTCTTGGGCCATCTGAATCAAGTCTTCAAGACGACAAATAATGGGGATCATAGGTCTTTTCTCCTCTCCGTAATGGGTATATTTTGAAAAGATACTTATTCTTAAAAAATAACTCCTGATTACGGCCAGTCAATCAGAAATTGAAGAAAATTTTCCTTGACGGAATTGTTTTGGAAGATGAACGTCGATGTTCATTAGTCCATCCGGTGCAAAAATAACTTAGCGCTTATGAGGCCCCACCCCTGTCGATTGATGACTGCGGATAACTTTCCGCAATTACCGTTTATTTCGTGACAGACCCTTATGGTCAAAAAAACTAAAAGTGTGACATAACGCCCTTTAAGTGGTCGACCCAGATATCAACAATGTCATCATACTCTGCCGTTCCCTTGAGTATCGGCACGGAAGTGATACCGGCTTTGGTCAGGATGGATTTCCAGGAATCCGGTTCGTCACCTGCCATATCATTTCGGGCATGGTCGCCTGCCACTGACATGAAAGGAATGAGATATGCCTTGTTGATCCCTTTTGACAGGAGCATGGCCTTGATATCCTCAATCTCCGGATACCCTTCCACAGTCCCCACAAAGATGTTCGGGTCCTTGAGCTGGAACTCGAACATCATGGCTTCGTAAAAGGCATTAGCCGGATGGGGGGTCCCGTGACCCATAAAGACGACTGCCTCGTCTTTTTTTCTTTCCGGCGGAATATGGCTGATCATTGCTTCTGACACCCGGACCAGGTCTTCATGCTTTGCAAGCAGGGGATAACCAACAAGTATCCTCTGGAAGCCTCCTGCCATGTCGCTGAAGGCGTGGGCGTTTCTGTGCAGGTCGTGGTATTCCTCTCCCCCAATGGTGTGCAGAGACTGCACAGCCACATGGGTGAATCCCTCATCCATCATTTTGGCCAGGGCTACCTCGACAGAATCCATCTGTTTTCCTTGCTTGGCCATTTTATGACGGATAATCGCGGAAGTATAGGCCCAACGAACAGGTATTTCAGGAAATGCCTCTTTGACTTTTTTGTCTATGTTTTCAAAAGAGACCTGGGCCTGGGGTACACTACTGCCAAATTCCACCAACAGGATACCCTTTTTCTGAGGTCTTGCCTCTCTGTGTTCACCTGCAAAGGCACTTGCAAATGACGCCAGGATAAAGACAAGCACAAATGAAACAACGGTTTTTCTTGATTGCATGAACAAATTCCTCCTCTCAGTTTGTTTTTAACAAAAAAAATCCTTAAGTCCTTATGGACTTAAGGATTGCACCCAGTTTCTTTATCCTCAAGCCAGCGCGGAGAATATCCTCCGGCCCTTACAGCACCCGGTCCTTCGCTGGGGCTGCAATGTGGTATTCAGGCAGGTCTTCTGGCTCCCGGATCTGCCTACTTGCCACACCTTCCCACCCTGCTTGGGCAGGGCAGTGGTCTTATGCGGCGTTCGTCCCCGGTCACAGCGGCGGGACCGCGACGGATTTACACCGTCTTCCCTTTTAAACCCGATGGTACCTGACTTATTATTAACAGGTTGATAGATACTGTCAATAAGATGCAGGTTTTTCGGCAAACTTCATGCAGGGACTGAGCAGGCAGATGTGAAGCACGTATTGCCAGTTTCAAGTCTGGCAAGGGTTTCTGACAAGGCAGCCAACTGGCAGGCAATACCTGGGAATGACAACGGGTGAGGATCTTGTCCGTAAAGGAAGAACTTACACTACGACTTCAAAGAAGATTTTTGTGGGCATCAGCAACATTTCGATATTTTTGTTTACCCTACTTTTCTTAGTCCTAAAGTGATTGGTTCAGGGTTCAAAGGTTATAATGATATGGTCTATCTGAGATTGAGATACAGTTTTTAAAACTACCCTTATTCAGATTCAGCAAATGGCAGCTTCCTGCCCCCTCATCTTTATCTTGTCTGCCGATACCAGAACATTGTCCTTATATCCTTACAAGGTGTATTGATAACCTTGAGTTTGAGGTAGAGCCGAAGGGCCTGGATATTCAGTTAGAAAGTTTCTATTCTTATCCCGGATAGAGAAGCTAATTTGGATTGCCTCTCGTCGAAAGTAAGAAACCTGTCAGCTTTAATTGATAAAGCTGAGGCCACATGCAGAATGTCCAAGGCCCTTGAGCCCGTTTTACTCGTGTGCTTTCTTGATAAATCAACAGCGTATCTGAATGTGTCAGTCCAGCTTATTTGTGGACGATAATAAACTCCTTTGCTTTCATGCTCAGCGAATTTTGCCATAATAAGACGTATCTCATCCGTTGTAATCTCAGTCCTGAATTCCTTCAGATTGATAGCATTGCTGAACTCTAATTCGTGAAAAATTGTTAAAGGAATGGCTTCATTGTTTTCCTTAAGCCAATTTGAGACATCCAGGGAATGTTCTTCTTTGATATAGAGTTTAACGATTATACTCGTATCGACGTAGAGCACTTAGAACCTGTCCTCCCTGCCTTCAATAACTATTTCGCTTATTGCTTTTCCTTTAAGGTCAATAGCTTCATTGTAGAAATCAGGCCACTCGATTTTGTTTTTAGGGGCTAAGGACACTATTCTGGCTACGGGTTTCCCCCTTTTTGTAATGATTATTTCTTGACCATTATTAATGCCGCTAAGAACTCCGGCAAAATTTTTCTGGATTTCTCCAACACTTGCTGTTTTCATATTTTTCCTTATTTGATATTTACGTATATTATATGCGTAATGAACAATATGTCAAGATTGACAGAACTAGATATACTTTCTGAGATTTGTCACCAAAATTTTCAGACCAATATCCCATGATGCCGTCATCTCTTATTTTCAAGCCCCTCCCCGCCCTGATAAATCGTGATGAATCCTGAGATGAGGAAGAGGCTGAATTTTTTTCAATAGGTGGTTACGTCGAATGCCGCATCAACACTACCAGGCCTATAGGTTCAACTTCGCAAAAGGTTTTGAGAGGGCCACGGTAAATATCTGTAATAGCAATAAGTTAGAGTATTTTATGTGCATTAACCGGATAGGCATCGTTTAAACCTTAAATCTACCCACCATTTCTTTAAGCTGCTCTGCCAGTTTGCTTAGATTCTCTGCGCTGATATTAACCTGTGAGCTGCTGTCTGACATTTCACTCGAAGCCTGATTCACCTCGGAAATATCCCTTGCGATTTCGCCTGAAACAGTCGAAATCTGTGCTACGTTCTCCGTCACTTCAGCAATCCCTTGGGAGGCCTGGACAACGTTGTTGGCAATCTCTTTGGTGGTCACAGACTGCTCCTCCACTGCTGTGGCAATTGTAGCAACAATCTCATTGACATCATTGATAACCTTTGTAATCTGCTCAATCTGGGCTACGGTCCCATCTGTGGAACTTTGAATACCTTCAATCTTGCTTCTTATTTCTCCTGTCGCATCTGCTGTTTGTTTGGCAAGTTCCTTTATTTCATTTGCCACCACTGCAAAGCCCTTACCCGCTTCACCTGCACGGGCCGCTTCAATTGTGGCGTTCAGGGCCAGGAGATTGGTCTGCTCTGAAATTTCCGTTATGGTCTCAGTAACTTTGCCTATTTCATTAGCAGCTCGGCCAAGCTCATCGACTTTTTCAGAAGCACTCCCTGCTTCAGCTACAGCTTCACCGGTTATAGTCCTTGCTTGTTCCGTGTTCCGGGCAATTTCATTGATCACGGAAGTCATCTCCTCAGCCGATGTAGCCACCAGGCTGACATTGGTTGATGCCTCTTCCACAGCCGCAGCCACAGAATTCATATTGGAACTCATCTCTTCTGCTGCAACCGCAACAGTATTTGCCCTGCCTGAAACCTCTTCCGACCCTGTTGAAACCTGGCCGGAGATACTAAAAAGATTCGTCGATGACTCATTCAAATTTTTTGCATTACCGGTTATGCCTAAAATCATCTCCTTTAAATGTTTAGTCATTTCGTCCAGAACTCTCCCGATAACGCCCAGCTCGTCTTTGCTTTCTATGCCGGATGTTACAGTAAAATCGCCTGTACCTAACTGAGTGGAAAAATCTTTTACTCTGTCCATTCTCTTTACAATCGAAAATACCGTCATAATTGCAAGTATCATAAAACAGACGCCGGCAAGTATTCCAACAAACTGGGCGCTTAAAAGCGTACTTACCCTTCCTTCCGACTGCTTTTGCATCATACCGACTGCGGCATTCATTTCCTTTAGAAGTAAAAGATTATTTTTTACAATCCATGCCATGTCTTTATCAGACGTTCCATTATTTTTTAGAACTGACTCAATATGTCCGGCAAAATCCTTCCATATTTTGTTAACCTTTTCAAGCTGGGAATAAGCCGGCTCCCCGGCCTTTGGGCATTTTCTGTATTCCGTATTTTCGAGATTGAGGGACAGTGGGGCATCGCCTGAATCCTTTAGCGCTGAGAGTGTTTTATCAAACACCTTCATGGTATTTCGGACTCCTCCAGCCAGTTTTGCGTTAGCCTGTCCGGTACTTGCTCTTTCCATTTGAAACAGCAATATTTCTTTAGTCATTTTTTGTGATAGCATTCTCTGCCTGCCTGCAAGATTTATAACCAGCCCGTCGTCCTTTTGTTTTCCCGTCACCCACCAGGTAATAAGAAACATGCCGATAATAATTGCAGACAGCCCTATCGTTGTAAGTCCTAATTTGTGTTTAATCTTCATGACTATTCCTCCATTTTTTTATCAACCTGGGGACGTATCGGGACGTCCATTGGAATATTACTTGATTTGTTCCAATAGTTTTAATCCTTCTTCTACGGCTATCTTTCGCCCTCATATAGTATAGCTGATCGGCTTATAGTGGGTTGAGCTAAAATTGGTTTTTTGGCCGGCTCTACGGTCGTCATCCCTAACTCCCGCGTTCGTTGATAGGAAATCGCTTTTCAGATTATGCCCGATGGGAGTCCTATGCCGTCCTCCAGAATACTGAGGAGGTTGCCGAACCTTTTTTGCTTGTGTAAAGTTAAAATGGCTTTTGGGAGACCGGGAGTAAAATCCGACGGCGCGGAGTGGTCCGGAAGGCAGCAGACCCGGATGCGATATGGCGAGTGTTCATGTCACTACCGGGGTCTGGATAGGGAAACTAACTAGAAAACATGAAAGGAGAAACAGATGAAAGAATGGAAACGGATTGTGTATTTACCATTAGCGTTACTGATTTTTTTTACCATATCAACGGTGGCTTACGGCGATCTTTACTGGGAATCCGAGAGTGTCAGTGAGGGGCTACCTGCTGGTTTACCCAGTAATTTGCCTAAGCAAATGCTCGATCAGTTTAACAAGACTGAGACAACTAAGCACTATCTTACTTCATATGCTTACCGTACGGATATGAGTGATGGCATAATTATAATGGAATATGATACTATGACGACGTATCATATTAACATCAAAGACAAAACCTATACAAAGGTTAATATGATGTCTGTAATGGACAATGAACGTGAAAAGGGGATGGTGGAAGAGTTAGCGAAAGGAATAGAGGTAACCCCTACGAATGAAACAAAGAAAATAGCTGGATATATGTGTAAAAAACACAATATGACCATAATGGGCAGCAACAACGAATTTTGGATTTCAAAGGATGTGAAGGGATACAAAGAATATACTGCCTTTGGTAAAAAGATGGAAAAGATATTTGAGAAAAATCCGATGATGAAGAAAATGGGCATGGCGGGTAATTTGGATGGTTTTCCGGTCCAAACAGTGACAAATGTGATGGGTATGACGACCACGACTACCTTGAAGACCATTGAGGAAAAGGCCCTGAGCAAGGATTTGTTTGAAATACCAAAAGGGTATAAAATGCTGGATACTGAGGCCCCGCCTTATTAGGTCGCCGGTGCATTATTAAATTGAGAGTTCGTGCGCATCATTTGTGTACCATGCCGTGCGGACTCTCTGTTATTTCCCCCGGTTTTTACTTGGCAATCACTCCTGACTCAAGCCATGGGCTACGCCGTGGCACTGGCCGCAAACCCTATATTTTTGTAACATAGCGGCACTATGAGGTTCACCATGGCATTCTCTGCATCTTTTAATCGCTCGATGTTTTTCAGGATGGCATTCAGTGCAGCTAAGGGCTGTATGTTTTGTGTCACTCTGCCTTAACATCTCGTAAGCATTCCGGTGACAACCAAAACACGACTCCTGTGGTATATCCTTTGGATACACAACTTGAAGTGCCTTATGAGGTGGATGGCAGGTTAAACACCCGATATGGGTCATCCCCCCTACTGCGTGGGGCTGATGACATTCAGTGCACTCAGGAATATATCTATGCCTTGTATGATGACAGGCACAGCAATCAAGCTCTGTGTGTTGGGTTATGTATGTTTTCATCTCCTTGTCTACCTTTGGGTGGCATATGTAACAGCCTTGCTCCAAGGCAGATCCTTGAGGGATGTTCATCGGTGTGTGGACTTCACTATGACATCCGGAACATTGTACTAATTCCTCTCCATGCACCTTTTCGTGACATGTCTCACACTTGGGAAGGATTTCTTTATATGGTACCTTTCCGGGACGATAGATGTGGAACTGCACATGGCATTGCCTGCAGTCTATCCTGTGTTTACCACCCTCGGTTACAATGAGGTAATAAATGCGTGTATGACACCGCCCGCACTCTTCTGGTTTTAAAGGTTCTGCCTCTGATTCTGATGCGTATATAGAAGAAGCATCCTTTTCGGCGTCAGGTTCAGAAGGAACTTTTGCCACACAGCCAATAAAACTTAGCCCTAGCCCGAGTATAGCAAGAGCCAGAGTTATGTATATTAAATGCTTTATTGATATTTTTCTTCTAAAATCCATTTCGTAACCGTTCACGGGATTACAACGCCCCCGTTTTACCGCAACCCACCGAACTGTAAGCGTTTACAGGGTGCTGCAGATGC
>CBETWD010000018.1:0-23399 GCA_965539945.1 uncultured bacterium | reverse complement strand
CAAGCAGCGTTGGAACCAGCCTCTCAACGCAGTAGATTATGGCCTTCACATGCATAGCCAGCTTGCATGCTACACACACCAGATTCTTGCCTCCATAACGGGGCATTAGTTCTTCGTACCGGTCGAGCCACAGGCCCTGAAACAACCCGCCCATGTCCAGCTCTATATATGTTGCCTGTGGGATTTGCTCCGAGTCGGGCATTTGGGCCTTGAGAATCATCTCACTTACACGAAAGCGTTCCTTCGGAAAGGAAGGAAAGCGGCCCATGCCGTTTAGCATGTGGAGGAGATGAATCCTTCTGGGTCTCGGGATCTGGGGATGGACCCCAACTGCTGCCAATGCATACAGTGACAGGGAATCACTCCCACCTGAAAACAGAATCGCTAATTCTTGTTTTTCCATTTGCCGGCCTGTCCCACCTTGTACCTAAGAAACACCTCTCCGGTCTCTGCTGTATGACACTCCAGCAACTTGAGGGAAAGAAATGGTTCCCCAAGGTGTCTTGGGCCATCTGCAAGAGAGGCTGCACCTTCCTCTCCGGACAGCTTTGGGGCAATGGTAAGACAGATTTCATCAACCACTCCTTCTGAAAGTGCAGCATAGTTAAGCATTGCCCCTCCCTCGATCAGGACAGTTCTTGCCCCCATACGACCGAGATCTGAAATGGCAGCACCTACTGAAAGTCCATGGATTCCTTTAGGAAGTGATACCACGCGGGCCTTATGACCGAGGGCTTCACCTAAAGAAGGTGCCTGATCCCTGCTGGTAAAAACCACTGGAGGAGGGCCCATCTGGAATAGCCTCCGGCCTTTCACAGGTATCTTTCCGGACATGGTTATTACGGCCCTGATCCGATTGTTTGGGATAATACCACCGGTCCCCCGCATCTCGGGATCGCCATCCCTCAGGGTCCCCGCCCCCAATAGGCTCGCATCAGTCACCATCCTCATGTCTTCAAGGTGTCTGCGGTCCTTTGGGCTCCCAATTGTACCTGGGGTTATCCTTCCGCAAGCAGTAGTTATGCAGATAAGGAATACCTTCAATGATCAGTCCCGTCTCCAAGCATTCTCAACGCCAAAGCAGATAATTCCCTGGATGACTTATTGTCATCCTCCAGATATGGCCGGATGTACTTAGCTGCCTCCAATTCTATCAACATCTCAGGATATATCTGAGCCAGACGCCCTATGCCCCACAATGCCCCTCTCCTGAGTGGTTCGTATTCCAGGAAGTTCCCGTCTTCCCTGATGTAGGAAAACAGAATGCGGACATATTCTTCGGCAAGGCGTGGATGGCAGGCCATGGCCTCTGCCATTGCCTCAGGGGCTCCCCATCCTATACCGCCTGACTCGTCATTCAGAGTCCACATAAGACGGCGCATAACAACCCGTGCCGCCTCCATGTCTTCATTGGCCAGATCCGCCACTACCTGCCCGAAGGCATTAATGGCCTTCTGTCTGAGCTCAGTATCACTATCATAGAATACTGAAATAAGAGGATTAATGGCCTTACGGGGGGAAATTTTTCTCAGCTCGCTGAGGACCTGTTCAAAGTCTCCTGAGCCCAGAAGTTCACGGACCCTACGGCGAAGGATCCGGGGACTCTCCTTTTCCATATCTTCGGCAATATCGCGTTTCATATCCGTGTTCTCCATGTGCTTCTTACTCCATCCAATCACCAAATCACCAAATTATCAGCCACAGACCCACACAGACAGACACAGACAAAAAAATCACCAAATCACTCAATCACCAAATCACCCAATTCATTAGCTGCCTGGCCTATTCTTTTTCCCATGTCCACACATTCCTTCAGGTGATCGTGGGTCGGGACATACTTCATCCTTATGCCGGGTTCAATAATATCGAATTTCATTTCTTCCATATACTTGTTCATGAGTTTTACGGCCTCACCGCTCCATCCGTAAGACCCAAAGGCTGCGCCGATCTTGTTCCTGGGTTTCAGGCCTTTCATGTAGGAGAGCAGACCTGCCATTCGTGGGAGCACCCCGTTATTCAGTGTTGGGGAACCAAATACCAGTGCTTTGGCATCCAGCGCTTCGGCAATAATGTCACTGCGATGGTTGGCCTTGAGATTCATGAGCTTTACGCTCACCCCCTCCTGTTCAATACCATCTGCTATTGCCTTGGCCATGATCTCCGTGCTGTGCCACATGGTGTCATAGATCACCAGGGCCTTTTTCCTGGTTTTATGATGGGCCCAGTCTCCGTAGGCCTTAAGGATGTCCTTTACATGAGAACGCCAGATAAGCCCATGGTCAGGGGCAATCATGTCGATCTCAATGCCGAGTTCTTTGACTCTTTCCAAGAGCTTTCTTACCAGTGGAGAAAAGAGCAGGAGTATGTTGGCATAATACTTTGCCGCATGCGACATTAGCTCGGAAAAATCCACTTCATCGTCAAATCTCTCACTGGTGGCCCAGTGTTGACCAAATCCGTCGCTGGATATGAGCAGTTTTTCCTCAGGAACATACGAGAACATGCTATCCGGCCAGTGGAGCATCCTGGTCTCAACAAACTGTATGGATCTCTTGCCCAGGTTCAGGGTATGACCCGGACCTACTACTTCATAGGGCCAATCCTCCCTGTGAAAATGCTGCAGAAGCGCTTTTTTGCCCATTGAGGAACAAATCAGCTTTTCTGGTTTTACGAGTTCCATGACTTCAGGCAGTGAGCCGGTGTGATCCATCTCCACGTGATTTACGACTATGTAGTCAATTTTTGATGGATCGATTATGGTCTTGATATGGTGAAGCAGGTCACTCTTGAATTCCCTCTTGACAGTATCAAAGAGAGTGATCTTGTCGTCCATGATCAAAAAAGAGTTGTAAGTAGAGCCTTTGTAGGTTGAATAGCCGTGGAAGTCCCGGACATTCCAGTCCACAGCCCCCACCCAGTATATGTCCTTTTTTATTTCACAGACCTTCATGCTATCTTCCTTTATACCTAAATTGAGCGATTAGCTGTTAGCCATTAGCGTTTAGCTTTGAAAAATCAGGGCATTACGTTAATTAGAAATAACACCCAACGGGTGAAAGTTTGTAATAGCAGAACATCCTGCTTGTCAGGGCGACAGACCGATAATCATTAAACTAATAGCGAACCGCTAACGGCTAACCGCACAGGTCGAAATTATTCCGGTTCGAACTGTTCCTTTAAGGCGCCACATATTGGACATACCCAATCGTCAGGCAAGCTCTCAAAGGAAATTCCCGGTTCTACACCGTTGTCAGGATCACCTTCTTCAGGGTCATACACATATCCACAGACAGAACATACATATTTTTGCATTATTGCCACCTTTTACCCCTTCCACAGGGCATGAATATTACAGTATGCCCTGGCAGTAACCTTGTCGGCCTCAATGCGAAAAACAGCCTCCGGGGCATCACCGGGGCTTAAGAACTGCCTGTAGGCCCTGCCGTCGGCAATCAACTCAATCCACTCGATATAGTGTTTCTCCTCCATTGGGTGAGCCACGCTCCCCACCTTTACCTTAAAACCGCTTTCCACTTTTTCAACTACTGGAATGTGCTTCTCTTTTGCTGCATCAACGGTGTTCTCTACCATAAGTTTCATGGGCTGGTCGCAGCAGACCAACTCTCCCACACCTGCGTGAACCATCTCGACCATATTGCCGCAGACCTCACACTTGTAAACCTCTAGCTTTTTTGTCATGTCCTTAACCTCCTGTCGGTTCTTAAATAACGGTCACTGTTACAGGATCACTGATCCATCTACCGTGAAGATTACAGTTTTCGATTACCTCAATAGTAGAGGTCTTGTTTAACCTGATTTTGAATGAGGCCTCTGGAGCAGATACACCTCCAACCTTAAAATTCGTTCCGGCAACCTCGACTCCATCCACCAGGATCGTTATTTCATCTATCCAGTGTTTTGGCGTAGACGGATGGACAGTCATGAAGCCCACCCTGACTTTGACTTCAAACCACTCATCTTTTGCCACCTTGACAGGTGCATCGATGGCTGGCACGTGTTTTTTCTCCAAGACCGTGGGGTTCTCCGGATTCTCGAGTCTCAGGAGACCTTTCTTGCCGGTACCGGAATAGCCTTCTGTTGCCAGGGCCTTACCAGAGGCCAGCAAAGCCGTGCTGAGAATGGCGCCTTTTAGGAACTCTCGTCTCTTCATGACACTTACCCTCCTTAATTTTTCTCCAGAATCAAAACCGGTATCATTTGATATCCAGTATCAACGTTGTGGTATTAACCAGAATCGGGGCATACTCATCTGCGGGCAGCTCAAGAAACTCACCTACAGAGCTTGGTACCTGGCTGTAAAAGAGATTCGCTTTAATGGTTACCGGCCCAGGGGCAATGTTTTCCGGAATAGCCCATGTGTAGCTCTCGATCTTGGTTTCCATAGGACCGATCCGATAGTCAACCAAAGTGTTGTCCGCAGTGTACCATTGGCAGATGGTCATACGTTCCTGAGGATCAAAGAATGGTCGACGGAAGATCCGGGCGCCGTCAGGGCAATTGCCGTCCCGTTTTACCCCTTTAAAGCCCTTGATTTCCATGATCTCCCCCATGGCTTGATATGCCATGGCCCTGGAATCAGCAATGGTATACTCTTCCCCTTCAAAGCCCTTGCGATTTACCGGGATCTGATAGCTTTTGCCGCCGGCGTCAATGGCCTGCACTTCCAACCAGAGCATACGTTCTTCAGTGGAACCTGAAGGGATATGATGTCCTACCTTGCCGTTAAAGAGCTCTGCCCGTAGTTTCAGCGTGGAGCCAGGGGAGATCTCTGTCTTTTTTGCATAGAGGGCCAGATCAACAGCACCAGCCATCTTGCCGGAGAAGTGGGAACCATGAAAGCTGTGGTGGGCAAGGTCGGCCCTGTCCTTCCCGCCATAGGCGGACTTGCCAGGTGCATGATACATATGGCAATCCTGACACCGTGTCCCCTTATTGGCATAAGGCCCTGCCTTCCACTCACGATATGTTTCCTTTACCCAGGCCCCATAAGGACTCTGCTCATCATGGCATGTGGCACAGAGTTCCGGACTCCTGGTAAACTCCGAGTACTTCACCCCGTGGGAAGGAGACTTTGCATCGGCCCTTGGTCCCTTTTTCACCTTGTCCGGCTCAATGGTGAAGCTGAAATTGAAGGGCACCTCCTCAGTGGTCCCGGTTATGTTGTGACAGATCTCACAACTCACGCCTTCATTGGCCCTGGTCCCGGCTTCAGCAGGCTTAGGAGGAATGTCTCCACTTAAAAAGGCAAGAGGACCGTGGCAGGCAACGCATCCGGCCTTGACACCGGAGACCTTCTCAAGTTTCAAGGCATGGGGAAGGGCCAGCTTGAAGTATTCAACCTGATCCCATTCATGTGTAAAACTCTGTGACATCAGGCATTGCTGCCACTCCTGATAGATCTCGCCGTGACAGGCACCACACCTCTTGGGTTGCTTAAAATCTTCATACTGGAATTTGCCTATTTCTGCACAGTTTCCAATAAAAGGGGTCAAAACAAAGAATATTGCCCAAAAAATCACTTTTCCTTTTTTCATAGTACCTCCTCAGTTAAATGCTGCGGTCAACGCTAACAACCTGATCTGATGGACAAAGAAGGTCGCCCAGGCACTGCTCAGCATACGGGCAGTATGAGGCACAGCCAAAATCCATCTTGGGATTCACAAACCGATGGCCGCATTTCTTGCACAAACGCGTTGTGTCGTCCTTAAAGAATTCTACCTGGCTTCCACATTTGGGGCACTTGACTTCAAAAATAGCCCCTGGTTTCCAGTAACGGCTGTCTTGTCCAGGGCATTTCATGGTGTGTTATCCAACATCAGCTCGTAATAGTACGATTATGGGTTATGCCTTTCACGTTTTTCCCCACCGTCTTTCTCATACTTTCCACCACCCCTTTTTTATATGGGCCTCCTTTTCTGTTTCTGCCAGCTTCCTGATCTTATAGCCGGAATCTCTTAAAACACCATACAGCACGCCGCAGCCGGTATCTTCGCGTACAGCGTCTCCATTGTCAGCAAGGTCAAGCATCTCTTCTGCAAGTTTGAGAGTTTTCTTAATGTTTTCATCACACGGCTTCATCGCATTAATCCCTTCTAAGGACGTATCTCTTTGAAAACGTTTTCAACCCCATATCATCAAGATTTGTGCCAGGACATAATTGTACAAAATATTAAGGGAAAAAGGCTTTAATATTGAGCAGTTAGTTTCCATTTGCATTGTTGATGTACCCCGCCGTGGTGCGGGCAACCCGAGACACTATTGAGACACTTTGTCCCAGACGAATAGAAATGAATCCAACATGCTGATATTGTGATATGTTTGGTAATTTGAAAACAACTTCTCAATAACTCAAGGTAAGATGTCTGGATTCCTGCTTTCGCAGGAATGACGGGCATTTACATCCAAACGTCATTCCGGCGAAAGCCGGAATCCAGTGAATAGTCGCAAAATGTAATCTACCCCAACTTATTGAGAAGTTACATTTGAAAGGTGCAAGAGTGTCTCACATCAGATCATGAGACATAAACGTCTCATGAGACATCCTGGAAATCGTTAAGAAACCGGTAAAGGGTGGCGCGCCCGACACCAAGGATTCTGGCCGCCTTAGCCTTGTTCCCTCCGCTTCTGGCCAGAGCAGCACGGACACTATCCCAATCCAGTTTTCTGGAAGGTCCCCTGGAGGATTGTTCATTTTGCCATTTTTTCAATTCCACTGAAAGGTCATCAGGCTGAATAATCCTGCCCTTGGACTTGACAATCGCGAACCGAATGGCGCTTTGAAGCTCCCGGACGTTTCCAGGCCAGGGATAGTCCTTCATCAGTGCCACGGCCTCTTTGGAAAGACCCAGGGTTTGTTGTCCATCTTCACCGGCCTCATTGATGAAGTGCTCCAGCAAAAAAGGAATGTCGTTTTTTCGCTTCCTAAGTGGCGGCAGGTGAATCGGGACCACGTTGATGCGATAATAGAGATCCTCGCGAAAATTGCCTTTCTCCACTTCACGCTTCAGATCCCGATTTGTAGCGCTGATCAGACGCACATCCACTGAGGTGGTCTTTTCGTCACCCACGCGCTCGAATGTCCCGTCCTGAAGGACCCGCAAAAGCTTTGCCTGCATAGGCTTTGGCAGATCAGCCACCTCGTCCAAAAACAGGGTGCCGTTGTCAGCCAGTTCAAACCGGCCTTTTTTATTCCGCACAGCTCCGGTAAAGGCCCCTTTCACATGCCCGAAAAGTTCACTCTCAAGTGTTCCTTCCGGAAGCGCTGCACAATTGATAGGCACAAAAGGGCCTCCGCCCCGACGGCTCTCATCGTGGATGGCATGTGCCACCAACTCCTTTCCCGTGCCGGTCTCGCCAGTGATGTGGACCGGATAGTCATTGGTACTCATGTCTCGTATCTGTTTATAAACCTGAAGCATTTTCGGATCACGCCCGATGATCCCGGCAAAGCCCTTGAGATCCCCAAGCTGAATTTTTAACCCGATCAGGTCTGTTACATCCCGAAAAGAGGCGATAATGCCAACAAAGCGTCCGGCCTCATCTTCCCTGCCGTTCACCGTCATCTCAATCCGCCTGGGCTCACCTTTTCTGGTAAGGATATTAAGGGGGTAATAAAGATGATCCAGAGAATCAGGCGGGCCATCTTGAAAAGAGCAGCGGCTGCCGCAGAAAGGTCCGTCAAAGACCTCATGGCAGTCTTTCCCAAGGACATCTTTTCTGGAATAGCCGGTTATTTTCTCAGCGGCCCGGTTGAAAAATACGATGTGTCTATCCTTGTCATGGGCGATGATGCCCTCAGAAAGGTTATCAAGAATATCTTCCAGGTTCCTCCTGTTTGCCAAATTTTTAAACACTGAGGAAAGATGAGCTTCGACAAGTTCTTTGAAACTTGCCATGAGCTTCTCATACCGTTTTTCGTATTTATTCTCCTTTGAATCAAGCACACAGATAGTGCCAAATACTTCACCGTCAGGCCAGAATAGCGGAAAACCAAGGTAGAAAATCATTCCCAGTTTTATGTCCAGATTTTTATTCCATTCTTTATCCTTCAGGGCATTTGGAACCAGAAGCTTATTCCTTGTCTTTATTACCCTCTCGCAGTAAAGGCCGGTCAGATACTCCCTGTCTCCTGCTTTATATGGATTTTTACTTGATTGACTTGAGCGAAAAACTTCGATGTAAGGATCATCAACTTTCATGATCAAGGCAGAAGGCACGTTAATGATCTCTGTTATTGTATTAACAATGCTCTGCCAGGTGTTGACGATTTCATCGGTTATCCCGATTTCACTTTTGTTTATTTCAGAAGCCATGCTCAGAACATTACCTTGATATCGAGTGGGTAAAAATGATGGTAACGAAGGCACTAGCCAAATGCAAGGGCGAAACCGCAAGGGACTGTTCTGTTAAGGATAGGATGAAAGAATTGGGTTCTTCCGTCTTAGAAAAAATAGCGGACTCGCAACTCCAGCTTGTTGCTGTTCATTTTCTCGCCATATTCGGTGGATGTTCCGCCATTAAGATACGAAAAACGCAACCGTAATTCCAAGTTCGTAAATCCTGTATAGACAAGCTCCGGGCTTATGGAGTAACTCTTGTCATCAAGGTTGATAATTGTGAAAAGGCCAGGTGAAAAGTACAGAATATCAAAGGGTTCCTTCTGGGTAAATCTTGCATAGAGATAATTGCGACCTGGTTGCGGCTTGCCATAGCCTCGCAGACTCATGTCTCTTGCCTTTTTAAGAAGTACATCACTGCCTGAGGCAAGAAACTGGTTTTCACCGTCTGAAACAAGTTGAAAAAAACGTTCCATCTCTTCTTCAGTGTACCCGGCATCATTGTGGTAATATTCAATAATGCCGGTTATATCATTTTCCCATAAATAGCGGAGACCAAGGAGATAGGAGAGCGCCGCAGTTTCCCGGACCAGGGCGGAGCCATCATCCTGAAGGATTACTCTCCTCCGGCCGGGAACATAGCCAAGCTCCCCATGAATTTCAAAATTCGGCGCCAGGTTTCTGGAAAAATCCAGGCCATAACGGGAGGAACGGCTGTCACCTGTGTACAAGATCAGGTCGATGTCCGTATCCCGATACAGGAGATAAAGCTTGGCTGCCAGATTCACATTGTTTATCTCACCAAAATCTTCATTGACCCCCTGCCACACCGGCAGAATCACTGTGGTAAGAGCAGCAGTCTGCAATGGTCCTGAAAAGCTCTTTATAAGATCAACTTCGGCTGTTATATAGCCCTCAAGCGCCTCTTCCGGATCATTGGGATCTTTGGGGCGGTTGATAAAGCCGGCTGGATTCCACGCATATCCCTTGCCCCACCTGTATAACTTTTTGCCCACACTCGCAGTAAGAACAGGCGCCGGTTTGATGCTGACATAGGCCTCATAGACATCTGCCATGTCAGCCCAGCCAAGATCATCCTGCTGAGCAGAAGCCTTAAGAAGCCAATTCAAACTAATTATCTCTTTGGTGTAGTAACCGTCAATCTGCAGACTGCCGCAGAAACGATCAAGTGTCGACCGGGGCTGGTCTGAGAGGTTCAACCGGGCAAAAGCAGAACCCTGGTTAATATCCATGTGCTCCCACTTTAGCTCTGCATAGCCTCCCATTTCCAGGGCCTTTTTTTCAAACTCCTCCAGTTCAAAACCGAACTCGTCATCTGCATGCAGGAAAGCAGGAAAAAGAAGGAGCAAACTAAGCAAAAAGCCGGCAAGATAGGAGCCGGTGCTATCGCAATTCATCAACCTTGGACAGGTAATTGAGGGTAAACACTTCGTCCGGCAGTTCTTTCTTCTTGACTTTGGCAAAGAGCATTACAGACCGATAGCCCTTATGGAGCGGGCTGTCCGTCTCAAGCATTGACGGCCTGATAAGGCCTTGGCCAAAATCCTTGATTTTCGTATAGTGCAGAGTCTTGATCAGCATGCCGCTGATGGCATAACATTCAATGGTGGTCGGCAAAAATGTCTTTTTATCCACCTTCATCTTCAAGTGATTATAGGCAACTGAGGGGGACTTGGCCTTCAGGTCAAGCAGGTAGGTGTCGCCCTGGTCGGTTATCTGTTCCGCATTATATTCCACACTGTAGTCCAGTCGCAGGATGTCGGAATTGTTGAATATCCCGCCCACAACTGACTGCAGACTGGTGATACGCAACGGTCTGCCCACATTAGGGATGTAGAGCCACATGTTATCGCCCAGGCGTAAAGTAGAGCGGCCCTTTTCACTGGCCGGCGAGAGAAACAAGGCCACCATTTTGTCCTGTCCCTTTTTAACCGTATAAAGGACAAACTCCTTTTTTGAGCCATTGGGCTCTATGTTGATCAGCTTCCGGTACATCTCATAGGACTGGGGCTGCATGTTTTTATCGACCTGGCGCAGGATATCGTTGCCATCCAGGGCGAGGGCCGCGGCTGTCCCGAAAAAACAAAAGGAAATGACTGCCGGAACGATGATCCGGCTAACGGTCTTGGATAGTTGTTTGAACCACATCATAAGCAACTCCGGTTTTTTCTATATATTCAATCTGATCGTCCCTCAGAGCCTGTCCCATTTTATTTCCGATATTACCAGCGATAACGAGCGTCACCCCTTTGTCGGCAAGAAATAAAGCTGCGTTTGGCCCAGCGTTACGAGACCGATCCCTGGAAGGATTCTCTACGGCCTCAAGAAAATTACCTTTGCCATCAAAAAACAGAAAAAACTGGGTCCTGGCGGCCTGTTGGCTTATGGCCGCATCCTTTTCCGGGCCGGTGGCGGCCACGGCAATTTTCATTGAATCGGCAGAAGCGTTTATGGCAAGACCAAAGAAAATGAACAAAAACAAACTGACAATAATAGTTGGTGTACTTCTAATTTTCATAGGTTCCTCTACTTAGGTTGTTTAGGCTGAAGGCTGTTAGGCTTTCTACCTTCAGCCTTCTACCTTCCACCTTACACATGGCGCAAGGCCGTTATGGGATCCATTCTCGCAGCTTTCCAGGCCGGCTGCAGGCTGGCAAGTACAGCTATGGCAATGACAATGCCGGCAACCGTGACCACATCATTTAAGGCGATGGTTGGCGAAAGCAGCAGTCCTTTCTGGCGTCCGAAATTAAAACTGATTTGGGCGGTATTCATTCCGGCAATGGTGATAAGGCTGATAACAACACCTATCAAGGTACCAAACACGCCGAGTAAAAAACCCTCCACCATAAAAAGGGAGAGGATCTTGCCCGGCACGGTCCCAATGGCAGCCATGGTGCCGATTTCGTTGATGCGCTCATAAACAGCCATGATCATAACGTTCATGATACTCACCAGAACAATGGCTACCAACATGATCTTGATAAAAAAGGTCATCAGGTCAATCATCTCGGCGATATTGAAAAATGGTGAAAGCTTCTCCCAGGTGTGCACTTCAAAGACCGGCTTGTCCATTTTGTCTTTAATAGGTCCAAGCCGGTCCTTCAACTGATCAAGCACCTCATTCATCCGGCCCATGCTTTTTAAACGTATGGAAATTTCGCTGATCTCTCTGTCCTCGATACGCAGCAGGGCACTGGCATCGTCAAGATGGATTAAGCCATCCCGGCCGCCCGGCCCGGAAATGCCTTCCAGGATACCGCGTACCACAAAGGGCTGCCCGTTCACCGATCCATCCTTGTTGGTGGCAACCAGGACAATAGTGTCGCCGATCTTGACCTTCATTCCCTTGGCAATAAGCTCAGGAACAAGGATTTCTCCCTTTTCAAGGAGGCCTTGCTTTTTTCCCTTGATGATGCGATCAGTAAGCATGGGGACTGTCTGCATCTCTTGTTTTGGATTGACCGCATTAAGCCGAATATTAGTTGTTTCTGAAAAATTGCTGAACATGGCTCCCAGCTTAATCCGCATGGAATAGGCCTCAACAGCATCATTACCTTCCAGGATTTCCTTTACTTCGGCAACCTGTTTGCCTTTCAGGTTACGGTCCAGAGGCAGGCTGTCAATGGAGGAAAGATATCCCTTGCGGTGTACCTGCAGGTGGCCCAGCATAGAATCTGTGATCTGGCCGATCATCATGGCCTTGAAGGAACCGGACACGGAAACAAAAAGCAGCACCGCCACCACTCCAAGGGTGATCAAAACAGAGGTGAGCAAGGTTCGTCGCTTATAGCGACGCAGATTACGGATAGCAAGATTGAAGATACTAAGCATAATTTAGGTTATTTAGGTTGAAGGTTGAAGGCTTCCACCTTCTACCTTCCCCCCTGCCCATCTCCCGTCTTCCAGGGTAAAAATAGTTTCCGCGTTTTTCATCACCTTGGGGTCGTGGGTGGAGAAGATAAAGGTAGTGCCGAATTCATCCCGCATATCTTTCATAAGCTCAATAATACGGTTGGAGGTTTTACTGTCCAGGTTGGCAGTGGGTTCATCGGCGAGCACCAGCTTAGCATTGGTAACCAGGGCGCGTGCCACAGCCACCCGCTGCTTCTGGCCGCCGGAGATCTGGTTTGGGTATTTGGCACCCTGATCAGCCATTCCCACGGATTTTAACAACTCCTGCACCCGTTTTCGCCGTTTCTCCTTCGGCCAATTTTGCACCATCTGCAAGGGATACTCCACATTTTCAAATACAGTGAGTACTGGAATTAGGTTGAAATCCTGAAAAATGAAACCAATATGCTCTCCCCGGAAACGGGCCGATTCCTTTGAGCTAAGATGCGTCACATCCTGGCCGGCGACTTCAAGAAAGCCGCTGGTTGGAGGGTCAAGACAGCCGATCATGTTCAACAGAGTACTTTTCCCGCTTCCTGATGGGCCGACAAAAGAAACAAAGGAAGCCGGCTCAATGACAAAATCAACTCCGCGTATAGCCCTGACAGTAATGTCGCCGGCGACATACGTCTTTTCAAGTGCTTTTGCCGTAACAAGTGTCACAATTTATCCTGATTAACTAAATTCAAGGCGTCCCCCAGCTTTCCAGCCACCCATCTACCTGCTTATCTTCGCCTCGCCGCTCTGAAGCCTCTTCATGGCCTTCTCAATGGCCACTACCTGCCACGATTATTCTTCAACATACCGCTGTATTGCATGGGCCATCAACCAGGCCCTGGGACGGCCGTGGCCTTGGCTATCGCTCCAAGTCGCTCCAGGGTCTCGGAATCCAGCCGCACAGAGACAGTTTTGTTTCTCACAGTATTCTCCTGTAACCTGTTGTGTTATCTATTATAAACCTTGTGTGTCATAGTCCAAGTACTTTTTTGTTTAAAAAACGGTCAAGTAAGCCGGCATCCGCAAAAAAAAATTAGGGAAGGCTTGACAAAATCATTCCCTAAAAGGTTCCTTATGGTTAGTATTTTTTACAGATTAAAGGGAAAATAATGGCAGATATGACGGAAACATAGCTGCGATATCACGCATTAGCTTCCTTTTTTTGTTTTGGTTCATTTTTTGTAGGCTTTGCTTCGGTATTCAGCTAAGGTCATAGAAATAATTTTATTGTCCCCATCAATTTCATAAAAAAAGCGGTAAAAGCTTATTCTATATCTCCATGTGGGAGGTTCCCAATTTCGGAGCTTTTTAATATTGGGGCCAAACGCTGGTGAAGTTTTAAGCTGCTGGTAAACATACTCTCGAAGCTTCTTTTTGATTTTTTCTTTTTGTCCTCCAAAGTCTTGCTCAAGTGATCTCAAAAAAGTTTCGGTCTCGAATATTCTATACATCGACAAACGTTCCTTTTTTGAGTTTTGCGTCACTGGAGCCTTGTTTAAGGGATTTAATTAAAATCTTGTTTCCGAGCATTTCATCCATCTCTATCTGATCAACAAAAAGATCCTCTTCGAGTTTTTGTTGTGCCAGGTAGTTAATCAGGTTGGATATTGGCCGTTTAACGCTTTCAGCCGCCTTTGCATAAAGATTGTATTCTTCATCGGAAAGTCTAAGGGTCACTACTTTTGGCATTTGACTACCTCCTGTATTTGTATTTATATATTCAATATAATTCTCTGCACGAACAAACACAACAAAAATATTCTTTTTTATTCTTTCCAGGCTTTTAAAACAATATAGGGGTGATCAAACCTCGATCGGCAACTGCAGGTTGCACCATATGGTAGCTACGCTACTTTTGGGCCTTTTGGGCCTGGTTTTTTCAGAATCGTCCCGGGTACGGGGACGAAGATTGGAATTAAAATTTTTCTACCTGTGCGGTTACTAAATTACCAATGAAATCAATAGGTAAGTGAGGGAGCAGACAATACCTTGGAGGTATGTCATAATTTTGATATCGCAATGTCACTTTCAGGAGAGGATATCAAAATGGGCACATATAAAGAACATAAAAGGTGGTTTGAGAACAGGGATCTTGAATTTAAACTGGCGGCATAGAAAAGAGGATATTCCTAACTGCACAGATAGCAAAATATTCAAATAGCGGGTACGCTGTTAACCCCATGGATGAATTCATGAATACTGTTTTTCTGCTTAGATGTTATATCCATAAACTGCAATCCCATACGGTGCATATGACCCCTTTTCCAAACCCATCGTATAATGCCTTCAATCTTGATTCGGGAATTTGATGGAAAAAACATGGTCAGTCTTGAGCCCGCAGGGAATTCCTGTAATGCCTCAATTCCAACACCACCATTACTGAGGTCTGTCACAGATTCCACATAGAAACGCTGGCCATCCGAAATCGTGACCAATGATTCAATTGGGAGTCGCTCATCCTGCCGTCGTTCAGAAGAAAATATTTCTTTCATTATACTCTCATGCATGTCTCATTAACCCGGATTTTGTAATAATCCCCGACCAATAATATAATAACACATTTTTTATAAAAAGTAACACAAAACATACCTTTCGAGGTACCAAAAATGGCAAACAGGGATAGCCTCTGGAAAACAGCCGCACTGTTTTATTCTTAAAACTTATCGGAACTAATGAAAAAAACTTTAAAAAAAATTCTATGAGCCTCTTGCAAAACTCTTGAATTCTGTTCTAGGGCAAGGCGCGAGGAGGAAAAAATCAATCACCCAGCACAGTGTTTGGCAAAGAAAATCTGGCAGGTAGAAGCTGCGGGATCAGGACTGTTTTTCCCATCCTGAGAAAATATGCATCGGTCATGCCTGCGATAAAATCTCTCACAATGGCCTGGTAAAGCTGCCCTTGAACGTAGCTGTCATCCATTCCGTTAAGATAATCCCTAAAAATCACTGATTCATTCCTGTCTTGTTGCAGGTCATCCAGAAAATGTTCAAACAAAATCCTGTAAAGGTCCTTGATCTTGGATGATTCGGTCTTAATCCGGGGATTCATATAGATGAACTCCATATTGAAGGCCTTTAGCTCTGCCAGGGCATTTACCACCTCATGACTGAAGGCTATCTCGTCTCTATCCAGGCTGGATTTAATAAGATCCTCAACCAGGCGGTAAACAATGGTCCCGTTTGTATCCCCCAATATCTTCCGGCAATGATCCGGGATCTGATCCCTTCTTATCAGACAAAGCCTGATTGCGTCCTCGATATCCCTTCCCACATAGCTGATTACGTCGGCCATCCTGACCACACATCCTTCAAGTGTCATGGGCCGGAGGTCTGTCTGAGGTAAGGAGAGCTTTGCCTTTATCTCCGCATCGAGCGTCTTAAATGTCTTCCCCCTGTGAGGTCTGATTGACGGGCAGTGTATCTCACCATCGTGGCACAGTATTCCATCAAACACCTGGAGACTGAGATTGCATCCCCTGCCCTTTCGCTCAACCCTGCGCAGGAAATGAACTCCCTGGACACTATGAATAAACGGGAAAAGACCGTGTTCAATGCATAATTCGGTGAGATACCGTTCACCATCGTGACCAAAGGGAGGATGGCCGATATCGTGACCATAGGCAATGGCCTCAATAAGATCCTCATTCAATCGGAGAAAACGGCCTATAGTCCTGGCTATCTTTGATACCAGTTGGACGTGAAGCACTCGATGGGTAATGTGATCATTGGGGATAAGGGAAAAAACCTGGGTCTTGTCTATATACCTTGCATATGCCAGTGAATGCAGAATTCTGTCTGCGTCAACTGAAAACAACTGCCTGTGGTCGGTAAGTAACCTTTTTTCCTCCTTCTCCCGAACAGCATCAACACTGATGGTTGCAAAGGGAGAAAGCCTTTTTTTCTCGTCTTTTTCCAGACGGCTCCTTTCATCCCTTAGGTCTTTTATCATAGACTCAACTCCTCCGGAATATTGATTAATTGGCTCATTAATTCAATATCCTATACCTGATTTAACAAAGCAATTGTTATTGTATGTCTATTGACACCACAATTTCCCATCCTTACCTTGCTTTGGGACAAAAAGTAACCTCTAAATAAATTTAAGTCTTTGAATTCTAAGGATATTTTAAATCATGCAACTTGAAAAATTCACAATAAAATCACAAGAGGCCCTGCAGGAGGCCCAGAGCTTGGCCCAAAGCAAAGGGCATCAGCAAATCGAACCCGAACATCTGCTAAAGATACTGCTGGCCCAGCCTGAGGGAATTGTGCCATCGGTTCTGAGAAAAATGGGGGTTGAAATCAGGGCCATTGAAGCCGAAGTGGATGAGGCTGTAAACAATCTCCCTCAAGTGAGCGGAGCGGGTCTGCAGGTCTATATGTCGTCCACGCTGAACCAGATACTGGAAAAGGCATTTGCCATTGCGGATAAAATGAAGGATGAGTATGTCAGCCAGGAACATCTGGTTCTTGCCATCCTCGACGCGTCCCACACAAAGGCCGGCCAGGCATTAACAGGCCATGGGGTCAACAAGGACACCTTCCTGCAGGCCCTGGTATCCATAAGGGGTAGCCAGAGAATAACAGACCCTAACCCTGAGGAAAAGTATCAAGCACTTGAAAAGTACGGAAGAGACCTCACCTCTTTTGCAAGATCAGGGAAGCTGGACCCGGTAATAGGCCGCGACGATGAAATTCGCAGGGTCCTTCAGGTACTGTCACGAAGGACCAAGAATAACCCCGTGCTCATAGGTGAACCTGGGGTTGGTAAGACTGCGATAGTAGAGGGTCTGGCCCAACGAATAGTCTCCGGCGATATTCCTGAGACACTGAGGGACCGGCGCATTATTGCCCTGGATATGGGGGCCTTGATCGCAGGGGCCAAGTTCCGGGGTGAATTTGAAGAACGGCTGAAGGCAGTCCTCAAGGAAGTAGCAGAACGGCAGGGCGAGGTCATCCTGTTCATAGACGAAATCCATACTATGGTGGGCGCCGGAGCGGCCCAGGGATCCATGGATGCCTCGAACATGCTGAAACCTGCCCTTGCCAGGGGAGATCTCCACTGCATCGGTGCCACCACAATAGACGAATACCGCAAGTACATCGAAAAGGATACTGCGCTCGAAAGACGCTTTCAGCCCGTGATGGTGAATGAGTCCAGTGTTGAGGACACCATTGCCATACTCCGCGGGCTGAAAGAAAAATACGAGGTGCACCACGGAGTGCGGATAAGGGATTCATCTATAGTTGCGGCGTCAACGCTGTCTCAGCGCTACATCACGGATCGCTTTCTCCCGGACAAGGCCATTGATCTTATAGACGAGTCGGCAGCAAAGCTGAGAATCGAAATAGACAGCCTTCCAGCGGACATTGACGAATTGGAGCGCCGGAGCATGCAGCTTGAAATAGAACAGCAGGCCCTGAAAAAAGAAACTGATCCGGCCTCCCAGGAAAGATTAGAGAAGATCAAACAGGATCTTGCCGACCTCAGAGAGCAGAGCGATACGCTCAAGGCCGGCTGGCAGCAGGAAAAGGGAATTATTCAAAAAATCCGTAATATCAAGGAACGCATAGATCAGCTCAGGATCGACGCAGAAAGATTCCAGCGTGAGGGTGACCTGAACAAGGTGGCTGAAATCCTCTACGGAGAGGTCCCAAATTTTGAAAAGCAACTCAAAGAGGAGCAGGACCGTATAGAGGAACTTCAGAAGGATGGCACCAGTATGCTCAAAGAGGAAGTGGACGCTGACGACATTGCGGACATCATATCCAAGTGGACAGGAATACCGGTCAGCAAACTTCTTGAGGGAGAGAAAGAAAAGCTGGTCCACATGGAAGATCACCTGAGCCAGAGGGTTGTTGGCCAGAAAAAGGCCATACAGGCGGTATCAAACGCAGTCCGCAGGGCCAGAGCCGGTCTACAGGACCGTGCGCGACCTATTGGCTCCTTTATCTTTCTCGGACCCACAGGTGTTGGAAAAACAGAGCTGGCCAGGACCCTGGCTGAATTCATGTTCGATACTGAGCAGGCCATAATTCGTATGGACATGAGCGAATACATGGAAAGACACTCAGTCGCCAGGTTAATCGGTGCGCCTCCGGGCTATGTGGGATATGAAGAAGGAGGCTATCTCACAGAGGCCGTACGGCGCAAGCCCTATTCTGTTATTCTTTTTGACGAAATAGAAAAGGCCCATCAGGACGTATTCAATATACTGCTTCAGATCCTGGACGATGGAAGGCTTACTGACGGCAAGGGTCGTACTGTAGACTTCCGCAACACCATAATTATCATGACTTCCAACATAGGCACTGACCTGATTCAGGAAATCAAGGACCCGGAGGAGATAGAGCACAGGATGATGGACGCCCTTCGTCTCCGCTTCAAACCCGAGTTCCTGAACCGTGTGGACGACATGATCATCTTTCACTCACTCAGTAAGGAACACCTGCAAAGTATTGTGGATATCCAGCTCAGCTATCTCAAGAACCGTCTACAGGAGCATAATTACGAAATTGACGTGAGTAACGGGGCAAAGACATGGATAACCGACGTAGGCTATGATCTTACTTACGGGGCACGTCCTCTCAAGAGGGCCATTCAGCGCTACATTGAGAACCCGATGGCCCTTAAAATCCTCGAGGGGACCTTCAAAGAGGGAGACAATATCCTGATAGACATGGATGAAAATGGCCATGTGTCATTTCGGAAAAAATAAGGGGCAAGGGGCAGGGGTTCACAAAAAAAAGATCTGGGAATTTTTGCTTTTGGATTAGTGCAAAAACGTTCGTTTCTGTTATACTAATTTTATCCTGTTGAATAACAACTTGATGGGCCTTGTTTTTCTCCGGCCAATGTGTGATTATTTGCAGCAACACCCCAATTCATAGATAAAAAAATCTGGGAAAGGATAATGAATTATGACAAGAACTAAAAGCAGGCCATATACAGTAGATGATGTACGCCACATCTACAAGAACTACACAAACATGACCGCGGTTGAAATCGCAGACGAACTCGGTATCAGCAAAGCTCAGGTCTCGAAAATCGTTACAGAGCTTCGAAAACAGGGAGTTGATCTACCAAAGAAAAAACGTGAGAACCCGGTTGAGATTTTTATCCGGGAGGAGCCCAGCCTTAAACTCAAATCTTAATACATACTGATAATTAAGGAATTGTGAATTGAGGAATTGAGGTGCTTTTTTGATTCTAATCCCTCAATTCCTAAATTCCTAAATTTTTACTCTCAGTGCCTTTTTGCTGGAAAAGCGGGAGTTTGACAATGACTACGGTCTGACCGTCCTCGGTCCGGATATGGATCCTTCCGTGGTTGCCTTGTACAAACCGATAAATGATGTTTAAGCCACGGCCACTTACTTCACCCTTTTTGACCTGATCAATTTTTTCCTCTGGTATCTCTCCTGTATTTCTGATCTCAAGACAGGCCGTGGTCTCCTCTACATAACAGCGCATGGCCAGAGCGCCTCCCTGTTTCGGGATTGCATTGACAGCATTGTTCATAAGATTGTCCAGTACTCGTTCCAGACCGAAGCGTGAACAATAGACCAATATCTCTGCTTTAATCTCCGGCGGCTCTATCCGGATGTATTTACGCCATGATTGCCGAATGGCTTCCTCATTGAGCCGGAATCGTTCTCCGGCGATCTCGCCGAGATCCAAAACCTCTTCCCGGCCTTCCAATCTCATGGCCATGGCCATATCCTGCATACGGACCGTTTCCTTAAGGATGATGTCCAGGTAGGTAACCAACTTGCTCCGTATCTCCTCAAGGTCTTCTGATTCCATCAGATTCCTGGCCCTGGAGGCAAATCCTGTGATGGCAATCGCCGGATTTTTGAAATCGTGCAGGATGTCGTCCAAGAGCTCTAGCCGCAAGGCCTTCATGACTTCTTTTCCAAAAAAGGTCAGCAGGTCAATCTCTTCGTTCATAAAGGACGACTTCTGATCCGTGGCATAAAAGGTCATCAGATAACGAGTGGTCCCGTTGACCTTGAGAGGGATTATCAGGATGGAATAAATGTGATGCTTCTCAACAAATTTTCGCATACCTGGGCTGGTGAACCGGCTCCTTTCAGGATCTTTGATCAATAGATAGGTAGGATCGATCCGCTCAAATGGCTGGTCTCCATACTCCTGCGCCCCGTGGATCGCGGTTTGGAAGTACGGGTGGTGGCTCACTGTAAAGGTGTAGCCCAACCGGTGATACGTTTTGTCCAGGGGATACCCTGCCTCAACACGAATTAACTTCTGATCCTTGGACACTGAAAACAGAGAACAACTCTTGACCTGCAGATATGGATCAAGCTCGGGGATCAGGTCCATGAACAAGTCCTTCAACTTGATCCCTTCCCGGTTGCTCAACTTTATAAAAATCCTGTCTATCATCTTCTCTTTGTGCGCATTCAGCCTCTGTAAGGCCAGGATCTTCCTTTTGGCCAGGACATAGCTTACGCGGCGGGCCAGGAGTTCGGCATGAATGATCTCAAATGGATCAAACTTCCGATTATCCTCCTTGTAATAAACTTGAAGGGAGCCAAGAACGTCTCCTTCCGAACCTGAAAACCTTGGAACCTGAAGAGGGACCGCCAAGAGGGAATGAAATCCTTTATCTTTCACGATGCTTTTAATCTTGAAGTACGGATCTTCAAGGAGGCTGGATATAGCGATGCTTCTGTTTTCCCGGACCACCCGTCCTGAGATGGAATCCTCAAAAGGGATGGCAATTTTACATTCGGTTTCGGCAATCCGATGTGTGCCGAGGCAAGTCATACTCAGGGATTTGGGATCAAAGAGCCGTATGGATGCAGCTTCGGCCTTAAGAATATTTGCGATCTTTTCCGCGGCAATCTCAAGGATCTTCTTTTCTTCAAGTCCGGAATCAATTTCAATAATTTCCTCAACATCGCGGATAATGCCGGAGAGAACCCCAACCAAACATTCCTGCTCGATGGAACAGGCCAGATCCAGATACTCTGAATGAGTCAGATGCTGAAGTGACGGATGGCTTTTGAGAAATTCGAAAATTTTTTCTTTCATATGGCTATTTTCGGAAAGAAATTGGTGATAGTGTCATGTCAAATAAGAAATGTGATTTCGACCGCAGGGAGAAATCTAAAATTTCTCAGTCGTAAAGACTCCTTCGAAATGACAGGGTATCGTTGACACGACAATAGGATGATTTCTATAAATGATAACCTAACAACCAATATTATAGAAATCAACTCTCCATGCTGATGTATAATAAAAATAGCTCTTCGAGAAAATCTGAAACGCAGCCCCAAATACATATCGGCACCAGCGGCTGGAATTATGAAAGCTTTGTTAAAAAACTCTATCCTCAAGGAACACCCAAAAGAAAATATCTTGAGACCTACTCAACAAAACTCCTCACTGTAGAGCTGAATGCATCCTTTTATCGCTCTTTTCCCCAAAGCACATGGGAGGGCTGGTACAGGCGTACTCCACCGGATTTCTTATGGGCAGTTAAGGCGCCACGTTTTTTCACACATATCAGGCGACTGAATGTCTTGCAGGATTCCATCGACAGATTCTGGAATGATATAAAGCCACTCAAAGAAAAGATGGGCGCGGCACTATTTCAACTCCCCCCGTCTCTGAAATTCGACAAAGATCTTCTTACAGGATTTCTGGCAATGCAACCGCCGGATACAAAGATCTCGCTGGAGGCCAGGCATCCCTCCTGGCACGAGCCTCAGGTCTGGGATATATTGAGTAAGCAGAATGTGGCCTGGGTAGTTAGTGACACTGCCGGTCGCCACCCGATGAGTCCGGAGGTTACGGCAGACTTTGCCTATGTGCGTCTGCACGGCGCCCATGAATTGTATCGCGGCCTCTATGGAGAAGCAATGCTCCGCAAGTGGCTGGGCATAATCAGGGAGTGGGGTATTGAAACTTTTATATATTTCGATAATACTGACGATGGAAGTGCTGCAACAGACGCTTTATTGTTGGAAAAAATGCTGGAGGAGAAATAACGTGCTTAAGGTAATGTCTACCACACTATTTTTCATATTTGTCTTTGCCTTTGTTTCAGAAAGCTTTATTGATCTTGCGGACGCAAGGGCCAGGAGCGGCGGCCGGTCATATTCCAGGCCCGTGAAGACCAGTCCGACTAAACAGACCACAGCCCCCACATCCAGAACAAGTACGACCCAAAGAGGCTCCAGCAGTTTTATGCGAGGTCTTGGCGGAGGCCTGCTTGGAGGTTTTCTCGGCAGCATGCTCTTCGGCGGCATGGGCCATGCCATGGGGGGTGGTGTTGGCGGAAGCGGAATCGGCCTTTTTGAAATAATACTGATTGGCGGTCTGCTATATTTCCTGTACAGACATTTTACCCGCAAAAAATCTTCCTCAATGTCTCACAGTACTCCGGGATCATTCGGATCTGGCGGAACTCATGCCCGCCACACACCTCCTGTTCCTCCGCCTCCAAGCCGGCATGAGGAACCTATGCCGGGAGGCTCGCCGGTCGGGATAGATGCCCCGCCACCTGACACTGTATCAGATGCTCTCAACATGATACGGATGTCAGACCGGAGCTTTGACGAGGAAAAATTCAAGGAATTTGCTCAAGACATATTCTTCAAGGTGCAGGCCGGCTGGATGCGCCGTGATATCTCCACGATAGAACACCTTTTGGGGCCTGAGTTGTCAGCAGAGTATATGAAACATTTTCAGGATATGAAACAGAAAGGCCAAATTAACCGGCTGGAAAACATCGCAATTAGAAAAGTGGAAATAGAAGATGCCGGTGTCAGCAAAAGCGAAGAATACCTGACCGTCTTCTTTACTGCCAATCTCCTCGACTATACTATGGATGAATCCACAGATACGGTGATTGAAGGCAGCCGGACCGAGCCGGTCAAGTTTGCCGAAAAGTGGACCTTTGCCCGCCCGGTTGGCAGCTCAGACTGGAAGCTGGCCGGGATTGATCAAATGTAAACGTTCACAGATTACATTTATGCCGTACGGAATTGTTTTGAAAGATGAACGTCGAACATCGAACGTCGAATGAAAAACGAATATCCAATACGGAACATTCAACGGCTATTTCTATTTCTTCTCAGCCGTCTTGATACAGAGGGGAGC